>CALGXF010000018.1 GCA_937935995.1 uncultured Alphaproteobacteria bacterium | reverse complement strand
CTTCCGATCTCCCCCCCCGGTATCTTCTCAAGTGGGATAATTTTTCTTGTTTAACAAACATTTATCCCAATAAACAGGGGTATCTTTCTGATTTTAACTCATTTAAACTAAAGGACATGAAACCATGGTGTTTTATGCGTCTTAATCTATGACAATTTTCTTTATTTTGGGCTCTTAATAAAGGAAAGGAATATTCAATGACACATCTTCATTCACAAATAAAAAAACACACCCGAAAAATTTGGACACGACTGGTTGGCGGTTTCAACAACGAAACGTTCCCCCGCACCTCATCCCGCGTGGAAATGAATTCAACAAATGGAACAGACATATCAAAGAAAGGGTCGCCCCGACCCTCTGCCTCTCTCGGGACGAGACTTGGGAATTTGGATCGATTGTTCCACCGGATGTATTCTCCGGCCGGGGCGCATGATATGAGCGCCCGCCCCGGCCGTTCAGGGCATTCCGGTCGAACATTATTGGAGATGCTGGCGATTTTGGCAATTATCGGCGTTCTGTCCATCACGGCTTTGGTCGGGTTTACCTATGCCATGAATAAACATCGGGCAAACGAAACAATTCACGATGTCATGTTACGCGGAACAAACGTTCCGATGATTGATGAATATTACATGAACAAATCGGTTGGTCATGAATTCCGGTTTCCGGGACTACCCGGCAACGGAAAACGGGGAACCTATTACCCGATGACGACAGTGAAAGATAAAGGCACATCCTATTACGTAGAAGCAACAGATGTGACATATCGTGTGTGCGAATTGATTTTAAAGATGAACCCGACAGACATTGACCAGATTGTGGTGAATAATTCGGTTTATACGGGAGACAGTGACATTTGCGGCAATGCAGATGGTTTGGCGATGAAATTCTGTTTTGGTTCGGACGGAGATATTTGTGATGGCACAGGTCACGGTGGTTCCAGTGGTTCCGGCGGTACGAGTGGTTCCGGCGGGACATCGGGCAGCTCGGGGAGTGGTTCCGGAAGTGGTTCGGGCAGTGACCCGGATCCAATTCCGTGTGATTTATCCAAAGATTGTACCGGCACGTTGGTTTGTATCAACGGAACGTGTCAAGAACCTGACCCGAACACGCCTTGTGTAGAAGATGTTGACTGTCCGGGTGATCAAGTCTGTGTAAACGATGAATGTCAAAAACCGACTGACTGCGAAAACAGTTCGGATTGTGAAAATGGGTTAATCTGTACCAATGGGGAATGCAAAAATCCCGAACCCTGTACATTATCCAAAGACTGCACCGGCACGTTGGTTTGTATCAACGGCACATGCCAAGAACCGGAAGAGGAAACACCTTGTACCAATGACACAGATTGTATCGGTGACCAAACATGTGTGAATAATAAATGCGAAAAACCGGATACATGTACAACTTCTACCGATTGCGATGGAAACTTAACTTGTACAGAAGGCGAATGCAAAAATCCGGACATCTGCTATTCAAATGATGACTGCCCGGGCAATCTGGCCTGCACCGACGGTATATGTACAGATCCTTGCATAGACAAAGAAGCGCCTGATTGTGGAGAATGTGAAGAACCGGATAAAACATGTACCAGTTGTGTCGCAATTGAAAATTGCTGTAAAACAGGATACGAAAGTTGCGGAACATCCTGTTGTGACCCCGAATTGGGAGAAAGCTGTATCAATGAAGCGTGTTGCCCATTAGAAAAATCATGCGGCGAAACATGCTGTGCGGATGGATTAACCTGTATTGACGGGACATGTCAGGAAGGCTATTGCGCCAACGGCGTTTTGGTTACGCCTTCTTTGACCAGCCCTTCTTTTTCCTGCTGTGAAGAACCGAACAAAGGGTGGAATAAATGCCGCGGTTCGGACATCGGGCAATGTACACAAAAAGTTGAATATGACGGCAAAGAATACCCATGGCTGCGCATCTGTTGCGGCGAAAATCAAACGGCCTATCTGACCATAAATAACGATATCGGTTGTTGCGATAACCCCAATGTAGAAGTTATCGGATGGACGGATGCAGAAACATGTTGTTCTGTCGGAACAACGCCCTATGTCGTTAACAACGGATACGGTTCTCCCGCTTCAAAATGTTGCGACGGAGAAGTTTACAGAAACACCCAAGAGGACGGAGTAAGTGCTTATTCTTGCTGTGAAAGCGGTCATGTGACCAGTATTCGTTCCTTTGAAGGAATGATTTCAGGCCATTTTATGTGTTGCCCCAGTGATCAAGTCGGTTATGCCTACAATCGAAATGATACTTACGAAATCGGGTATGCATATTCTTATTGCTGTGAACCATCAAAACTTTACACGAATTATCTCAACAGAGATTCTTATAATCACTATTTATCTTGTTGTTCGACCGATGGCTATGAAATTGTGGACGTTTACGATAAACCTTATCAAGCGTGTTGCCAACCGGGACAAACGGCTTATGAAGCGACAGATCAATATTGGAATATTACCGGCCGTTGTTGTGATGGAACACCCTATAAGAAACATGATTGGCAAAACAATAATCAACCATATAATTGTTGCCAAACTTATGACAGATACGGAACGGGTGCCGGCCAACTCTATGACACGCCGACAGGCGGACAATATTGCTGTGGCCCTTGGTCCAATGCAACCCCCAATGGATTAGCCATATATAGAAAAGATCCCACCTCCTCAAGCTACTTTTATAATTGTTGTCTTAAGTATCCGGGAGGAAGTACTAACTCTCCGGTTCCGATTAGCGGAGATCCCGAAGGAACCTATTGTTGTGAAGAAGGGAAAAAAGCCTATGCTTACCCAGCTTACTATGAAGGCGATTACTTCATAGAATGCTGTGCGGAAGACCGAATATTCTTTGGTTCCTCTTATCAGCAAAACGGCAAAACCGTCACGTCTTATATGTGTTGTGAAGGCGAAGGTTTCACCGGAACAAAATGTTATACAGATACCTATGACGGCGTTACATCGACATATTGCTCGTGTTGTTACACGTACTGTTACGACATGGGGGACGGAACCCAGCAATGCGATGAAATGTGCTGATTTTTAAAAGCTTAAAAAAGTCTTAAAAAAGTCCTTGCCAAGCTTTTGAATCCATGCTAAAACCATTGCTGTTTTAGAAAGTTTTTTTCCCGTTTTTAAAAGGGATTCTGTTCATGTATGCCTTTAAAAAACGGGAGTGCTTTTTTGTTTAACTATGTGAAAGGATAAATGATCCATGACAAAATGGGTTTATACGTTTGGTGACGGTCAAGCTGAAGGCCGTGCCGATATGAGAAACTTGCTGGGCGGCAAAGGGGCAAACCTGGCCGAAATGGCAAGCATCGGCGTTCCGGTCCCTCCGGGATTTACAATCACAACGGAAGTTTGTACATATTTTTATGAAAATAACAAAACTTACCCGGCTGATTTAAAAGAACAAGTAAATGCGGCTTTGGCCGGAATCGAAGCTAAAATGGGTAAAAAATTCGGTGATGCCGATAACCCGTTGCTTTTCTCCGTCCGTTCCGGTGCGCGTGTTTCCATGCCGGGTATGATGGATACTGTTTTGAACCTCGGTTTAAACGACGAAACAGTTAAAGGGTTAGCCAAAGTTTCCGGTAATGAAAGATTCGCTTACGACTCTTACCGCCGCTTTATTCAAATGTACGGCGATGTCGTGATGGGCGTTCATTCCGATAACTTTGAACATGTCTTGGACAAAGTTCGTGATGAAAACGGATACAAGTTCGACAACCAAATGACAGTTGAACAATTAAAAGACGTCATTGCGCAATTCAAAAAAATCTGTGATGATGCCGGCAAACCGTTGCCGCAAGATCCGCAAACACAATTATGGGGCGCAATCGGTGCCGTGTTCGGTTCTTGGATGATTGACCGCGCAATTACATATCGTAAACTCAACAACATTCCGGGCAACTGGGGAACTGCCGTAAACGTTCAAACCATGGTATTCGGAAACTCCGGAGACAACTCTGCAACAGGTGTTTGCTTCTCCCGCGACCCGGCGACCGGTGAAAACTATTTCTACGGTGAATATTTGAAGAACGCGCAAGGCGAAGACGTCGTTGCCGGTATTCGGACACCGCAACCGATGACAAAATTGGTCAAAGAACGTTCCGGTACGGATATGCCCTGCATGGAAGAAGAATTCCCGGAATTATTCAAACAATTGTCTGACATTCGCGCCAAATTGGAAGCGCATTACAAAGACATGCAAGACATGGAATTCACGATTCAAGACGGTAAATTGTGGATGTTGCAAACGCGGAACGGGAAACGGACCGGAACAGCTGCATTGCGTATTGCCGTTGAAATGGTGAAAGAAGGCTTGATTGACAAAAAGACAGCGATTATGCGTGTTGAAGCCGGTCAAGTGGATCAATTATTACACCCGATGTTCGACAAAAAAGCGAAAAAAGAAGTCATTGCCCGCGGGTTGCCGGCTTCTCCGGGTGCTGCGGTCGGTCAAGTTGTCTTCTCTGCGGCGGATGCCGAAACATGGGCCGGTCAAGGCAAAAAAGTGGTCTTGGTTCGTGTTGAAACATCTCCGGAAGACATTTCCGGTATGCACGTTGCGCAAGGTATTTTGACGGCGCGCGGCGGTATGACGTCCCACGCTGCCGTTGTGGCACGCGGCATGGGTAAACCGTGTGTTTCCGGTGTTCCTGAACTGCGCATTGACTACACAGGCAAGTTCTTGAAAGTTGGCGACTTGGTTATCAAAGAAGGCGACATGATTTCTATCGACGGGTCAACCGGTGAAGTGATGAACGGTGCGTTGGCATTGGTCTTGCCGGAAATGACCGGTAACTTCGGTGAATTCATGGGATGGGTTGATGAAATCCGTAAACTGCGCGTTCGTGCTAACGCCGAAACACCGAAAGATGCGCAAACAGCTCGTCAATTCGGCGCTGAAGGAATTGGTTTGTGCCGGACAGAACACATGTTCTTTGACCCGGGTCGGATTAACCACATGCGCGAAATGATTTTGGCAAAAACAGAAGCTGACCGTCGTGTTGCTTTGGATAAACTGTTGCCGTATCAACGCAACGACTTCGTCGAATTGTTCAAGATTATGGAAGGCCTGCCGGTTACCATTCGGTTGCTTGACCCGCCTTTGCATGAATTCTTGCCGCATAAACACGACGAACAAGTCGAAATTGCTCAAGAATTGGGCGTTTCCGTTGAAGAAATCGCCGCTCGGACAGCGCAATTGCATGAAGCAAACCCGATGTTGGGTCTGCGCGGTTGCCGGTTAGCTGTTGTCTTCCCGGAAATCTGTGAAATGCAAACACGCGCTATTATCGAAGCAGCGTTGGAAGTTTCCGCTCAAGGCATCAAAGTCATTCCGGAAATCGAAGTTCCGTTGATTTCTTCCAAAAAAGAACTGGAAATCTGCAAAAAGATTATTGATGAAACTGCAGAAAAGGTCTTTGCGGAAAAAGGTAAGAAAGTGGAATACTTCGTCGGTACAATGATTGAATTGCCGCGTGCAGCTTTACTGGCTGACGAAATTGCCGAAATCGCCGATTTCTTCGAATTCGGAACAAACGACTTAACCCAAACCACGTTGGGGATGAGCCGTGATGACGCCGGTTCATTCTTGCCGAAATATGTTGAAAAAGGCATTTATGAACGGGATCCGTTCCAATCTTTGGATCAATCCGGTGTTGGTAAATTGGTCGCAATGGCTTGCCAAGACGGCCGCAAGACAAATAAAGAGCTGTATTTAAGCATCTGTGGTGAACACGGTGGTGATCCGGCTTCGATTATGTACTTGAACCAATACTTGGATGGCGTTTCTTGTTCGCCGTACCGCGTGCCGATTGCACGTTTGGCCGCAGCACAAGCTGCTGTTAAAGACGAACAAAAATAATCATCCGGTTATTTGAAGTCAAAAGTCCCCTGCCCTCCAAGCAGGGGATTTTTTAGTTTTATTCTGGACAAGATTGCATTTGTCTGATACCCTAATAAAGTTGCATCCTTTGCATGCAACAAGGGCGTAGAAAACCCTTTTACTATCTGTCGTTTTTGCATAACGACATAAAATAAATATGCCGATAATCTGCCTTAACCGGGCGGATGTCGGCGAATAAGGCTTTGGCTGAATAAACCGAGCCGTCCGATAGTAAACGGTTTTCTAACATCCGCCCACCTTTACCGGTGGGTTTTGTTTATAAAACTTGGAGGCGTTAGAAAATGAAAAAAACAACTTTATTTATCTTATTGACAAGTATCTTTATACTTGGACAAACAAAAAGTTTCGGACAAACGAAATACAATATAACCATCCCCCCTGCCGCCCAACGAACACAGGCGCAGGCGGCCTATGCGAATGCTTTGGCGGAACGCCAAAAAGCAGTCGAAGAACTCGTTCAATTAAGGACTTCCAATGCGTCCAAAGAAGAAATTCAAAAAGCTCAAGAAAAATATTATCAGGCAAAACAAAACGAAACTCAAAAGCGTAGCGCCGTAATAAACGAACTTTCGACGGCAACGGTTCAAGGAACATCAACATCAACCGTAAATGACTCTAAAAACAGTCAGAAGAAGGCATCAACGGGAACGACTTCATCAAAAACATCTACCCAGAAAGAGGGCGACACAACCATTACCAAAACAACGACCTCATCGGAAGCATCTACCCAATTCACGATACCTCCGGTCGGTGAAAGAACCGAAACTGAACAAGCTTATGTTGACGCGACGCTCAAAGAAAATGCAGCTTTGAAAGCTTACATGAATACGTCTCTATACAGTTCTTCGAAAGAAGAAAAAAAGCTAGCGAAAGCAAATTATGAAGCTGCAAAAGCCCAAAGAAAAGAATTACAACAAGCCGTCATTCAAGAACAAATTGACAGAGGCATTCTTCAAGAAGCTCCGGCTGTTGAAACAAAAGAAACAACCAACAAGACCGAAACGACCGCGAAAAATACAATCAAAACATCTAATTACTGGCATAAGCTGTTGGATAAGTCTTATGGAAAAGACGGCATGCACAACTTGTTGGATTTTTCTTACGGGAAAAACGGAATGCATAAAGCACTGGATAAATCCTACGGACAGGATGCAATGCATAAAGCATTGGATAAGTCTTATGGAAAAGATGGCATGCAAAAAAAGCTCAAAGATACATTTACAAGCGGTAACACACAATCAACATTAACGAAATAAGGAGGAAATAAAATGACACCACTTAAAAAAACACTTAAAAAAATGGTTTCTCTTGCCCTTGTATCTGCTTCTGCTTTAGGATTGACGGGCTGTTCTGATCAGCATCAATCAGAGGAAGAATTGGCCCAAAAAGAAATCCGACAAGTAGCGCAAGACCTGGAAAAACAAATCAGAAATGGTTTTACCTCTCCTGAAGCGTTTAACAATCTTGCCGTCAGCTGCGCAACAGGAGCTGATACGGTCGAAGGATATTCAATGGCAAAAGACCTATCTGTCAACGAACAAAAGGCATTTGCCGCATGTATTTCGCAAACAAGCCGTGATTTTAGTGAAAAGCTTCAACCTTACATCATTAAAGATAATAAAAAAATGGCGCGAGATGTGTTGCCGCAAATACCACCGGCGAACATCACCGCTTTTAAAAATACGTTGAAAGATGGGATAAGCAGTACGGAACCGGGCGGCAATTTACCATTTCCTGTTGACCATTACAAAAGAAACTTTCATCTTAACGACGAACAGATGGTAAATGTTTTCCTTGCATACTATGGTTTCATGCAAAAGTCTCGGCTTAGCATGGCGGATAAAACCGTTGGGAAAGCTCATATGTTTTATACGCAGGTATGGGGAAGAGCACTCCCATTTATGGGCCAAACCAAAACGCAGTCCCCAAAATCGAAGTCCCAAGACACCGCACCGATACCGATGCATAACGGCAACCTGCGAGATTTTTAAATCGTTTTAATATCTCATGAAGCTAAAGTCCCCTGCCCTCCAAGCAGGGGATTTTTAGTTTTATTCTGGACAAGATTGCATTTGTCTGATACCCTGACATAGTTGCATCTTTTGCATGCGACAAGGGCTTAGAAAACCCTAATCAAATCAGTCGTTAGAGCATAACGACTTTAAATAAGTATGCCGATAATCTGCCTCTATCGGGCGGATGTCGGCGAATAAGGCTTTGGCTGAATAAACCGAGCCGTCTGATTTGATACGGTTTTCTAACATCCGCCCACCTAAACATCGGTGGGTTTTGTTTTTAAAAACTTGGAGGCGTTAGAAAATGAAAAAAATAATCTTAATTTTATTAATTTGTACCTTGTTAGGCAGTCATGAAGGGCGGGCTGATTCATCTGCACAGCCCCCAAACAAAGCGATGTCAGAATATACCAAAGCACAAGCTGAACAGCAAAAAGCAGCTCGTGAACTCAGCCAACTCACCCAAAAGGGAGCATCCAAAGAAGAAATCGAAAAAGCACAAGCCAAATATCAATCTGCTCGTCAAAAGGTACAAGAAACAAAGCTTTCTGCCATAAGTGCAAAAACTTCTTCCAAAACAGAGGAAACGAATACTCAATCAACAAACACAAAAGCAGAAAAGAAAGAGGAAAAAACAAAAACACAATCAACGACTGCTTCTGTTGAAAAGAAAAAAACGACGAAGTCATCTGATTACTGGCACAAACGGCTGGATTCTTCTTATGGAAAAGACGGAATGCACAAAGCATTAGATAAATCTTATGGAAAAGATGCAATGCATAAGGCACTGGACAAATCCTATGGTCAAGATGTGATGCATAAAACATTGGATAATTCCTATGGCCAAGACATGATGCATAAAACACTGGATAAGTCCTATGGTCAAGATGTGATGCATAAAACGTTGGATAAGTCCTACGGTCAAGACGGAATGCATAAAAAGCTGGATAAGTCCTACGGTCAAGACGGAATGCATGAAAAACTGGATAAATCTTATAATCAGGACATGATGTCAAAAGCACTCAAAGACACGTTTACAAACAGTGCCAAAAAATCAACCCTGAATGATTCTTATTCTCTGGATTGACCGGCTTTAACGAATATCCATCGGCGGCCTGTTAAAGGTCAACACGGGCTTATTAAAACGTCTCCCTTCGAAACGTCGGGGGGAGACTTTTAAACTTAACCGAAATGACTTTCAATTCCATAATAAAGAATAGGGTGGCGTTCTTCCTCGCTTGATTTTTCGAAAAAGAAGCTCTATATCAAAAACACAAAAACTTGACAAAACAATCAAATTGTTATAGGATATGATTTTTAAAAGGAAAAAAACAATGACACTTTTTCATTTTTTACGCGCAAAATCCAAAACAGCGCAAGAACAAGAAGACCCTCTTATAGAAACGCATACTGAAATTAAAAAGAACGGTCGTTTTACCGTTACAGCTACAATTTCCAACGGAAAACGGATCCGCGAAGTCGTTGAAATGCGTTATCCGAATTCACACCAAATTCAATGCCGAGTCACACGAACGGCAGATGAATTGTCCGGACGTTATCAAGATCGGACGTTTAATCCGGCTGTTTGGATTTCCAAATCTTCTTTGGAAGTCCCCTACGGCACCATTGATTATTTTGATAAAAACGGTCATCGCACCAGCCGAAATGAAAAAAAATTCACCTATAAACGGTTGGTTTACTTTGACAAAGACGGACAAGAAACCGTTGCTTATGATACACGTCAAAAAGCAAGAAAAATTTCCCAAAAAGTAAACCTTTTACCGACATCGTCATTGGTGTTTGAACGCAGTTAGCTCAAATGGAAAAGATTCGCCGTATCGTTTCTTTCATGCAAATTTTAAATCAATTTTGCTTGGTTAATCGGGATAACCTCTTATCCGACGGGACGCGCGAATCTGATTCTGACCACACAGTTAAACTTTGTTTTTTGGCAATGATGCTGTTGCCTTACTTAAAGACACCCGTCAATGCCTTGAAAATTCATCAAATGGCACTCATTCACGATATTGCGGAAGCTCAAACAAACGACGTTTCCTACGCCGTCACGGCTTCAAACGAACAGGTGCGTGCGCAAAAGAAAAAAGCCGAGCAAAAAGCAATTTCAGATTATGCCAGTCACTTACCGTCACCTGTCGGTCAGCAGATTTTTGACCTTTGGCAAGAATACGAAGCACGGCAAACACGCGAAGCTCAAATCGTTTATGCGTTGGATCGGATGGAAGCAACATTACAAAGCAACTTTTACAAAGGTGGCGTTGCTTACTGGGGGCAGTATCCCAATGGCCGGTTTTATTACGAAAATGCCGTTCAAACACATTCCTATGTGCAAGAGTTGAATGAAGATATCCTCAACGACCTCGAACAGGCAGTTATCCAAATCAGCAAGCAAAATATTCAAAAAATGAATGCACCCAAAACACGCGCATAACATTTTTTAAATCTTTATTGACTTTTTGTCCAATTTTTTATACAATCCTTTAAAAGGCCGAGAGGGTCTTTTCTTTATATGTTTCAAAGGATTTATCATGCAAACACGTATTTTTCTGCCCCTTATGACATTATCTGTTTTAACCGGATGCACTTTTCGGCCACCAGAACCCACTTTGTCGAACGCGTTTCCGACGACCTTAAAGGAAATGAATTTAAAAATAGATCAAATGGCCGATGTTTCTGCCGATAAAGTCCCGGTCAGTTTGCAAGAAAAATTAGTTTTATATCATTGCCTGCACATGCAAGTGAAAGCTTATCAAACCCGTTTGACGGATGCCATTATCAAAGATACGAGCTTGCTCGATCAACCGGCACCTCAAGTCCTTCACATTCAACCCACACGACAACTTCCTGTTTCACCTGAAGAAGTCCAAAAACGGTTAGGTGTAACGGAAGAACAAATAACGCGTATCGGCCAATTGTATCATGATTCACTTCAAATAATTGATGAAGAAATCAGTTATCTTTCGGTTCGTGAAGCCGGTTCTTATTTATCGGAACAAGAAAGACACTTTTCCCAATTTGCTCACAAGCTCATCTGTGCACATGCTCATATCACGGGAAAATCGTTTAATCCGGTTTACTTACGCCATCGGTATCAACACAGCAAAGAATAATTCTCTTTACCGGCAGGCAACTATCCGATTGATGCCGTTTTGAATAAGAGATGACTCTTTTCGCAACAGCAACCGCAGTCACCTCAATCAAAAAATGAATTGTATTTTTTCATGAAAAAAGCCCCTTACGGGGCTTTTAACTAACCTTCATTTACCCGTGTTTGAGCACACCGGCAAGCTGTTCCGCAAGCGCCGTTGCATCCGCAATTTCCGACGCACTTGTGTGTCGCAACAACCGGCATTTTATGCGGCTGTCTGCCGAACTTATCCGTATCCGGACGAGACATCCGTTCTCTTTTTTCTTTTAAAGCAGGATCCATTTTTTCACACATATTGCCATCCTTTCACCTTTCAAGGGTTATACAAATTGTCCGAGATAATCCCGGATTTCTTTCATTTCATCCAAGAAGCGGTCTGATGAAACCGTTGATGAAACCTCTTCTTTCCCCGAAGATTTTAAAATCTTCTGAACCCCCTTGATTGTGTAACCGTCTTTATACAGATAATCCCGAATCTGTGTAATCAGGTCAATATCTTCCGTGCGATAATACCGGCGGCCGCCGACACGTTTAATCGGTTTAATCTGATGAAACTGCGTTTCCCAAAATCGCAAAACATGTGCCGGCACATTTAACATGTCCGAAACTTCAGCGATGGTGCGATAAGCATTTTCAGATTTCATACTAATCCTTGTTTTCGGTTACTCCTGCCACTTCATCCTTTAAAATTTGAGACGGGCAGAAAGATAAAATCGTTCTGGGCGTAATCGGATGTTCTTCCCCCGTTTTCGGGTTCCGGCCAACGCGTGCCGTTTTCTTTTTCAAATAAAAACTGGCAAAAGAAGAAATTTTAACATCTTCACCGGCCTCGAAAGCTTTTGTCATTTCTTCAAAGACTTGATCCACCAATTTTTCCGATTCCGTATAAGATAAACCCAAGTCCCGATAAACGGCTTCCGACAAATCCGCACGTGTAATATTTTTCATTTATTCCTCTTTAAAATTCAATCTTATTTATTAGTACTGTAAAAGAAAAGTCTTTGAAAATCAAGTCTTTTCTTAAAACCGGACCAGCATGGCTCCCCACGTAAAGCCGCCGCCCATCGCATCAAACAACAATAAATCGCCGCGTTTAATCTCGCCGGATTTAACCTTTTCGGCCAAAGCCAGAGGAATAGACGCTGCCGATGTATTGGCATGATGATCAACGGTAACAACGACTTTCGACGCAGGAAGTCCTAATTTTTTTGCGGTCGAATCAATAATACGTAAGTTCGCCTGATGGGGCACAAGCCAAGTCAATTCTTCACTTGAAACGCCGGCTTCGGATAAAACGTCCTCTGCCGCACCGGCCAGCTTCCCGACAGCATGCCGAAACACTTCTTTTCCATTCATGAAAATCGTTCCGACAGTCCGCGAACTGGACGGCCCGCCGGTCGTATGCAATAACTCACCAAACGTTCCGTCCGAAAAAACTTTTGTCTTTAAAATACCGGTATCAGCCGCTGTCCCCTGCCCTTGAACAGCTGTCAAAACAACAGCTCCGGCACCGTCTCCAAATAAAACACATGTGTTCCGATCCGTCCAATCAACCAATCTTGATAAAGTTTCAGCCCCGATGACTAAAATCGTCTTAACCTGACCGGCGC
Source organism: uncultured Alphaproteobacteria bacterium (assembly GCA_937935995.1). Taxonomy (GTDB): domain Bacteria; phylum Pseudomonadota; class Alphaproteobacteria; order CAAHEQ01; family UBA3637; genus CALXXA01. The sequence goes on along the minus strand of CALGXF010000018.1, from coordinate 7,295 downwards.
GAATTAAACTGTCCGCCATCGTCATCGCATACATAAACCCCGAACAAACGGCCTGTAAATCAAAGGCAAACCCGTGCGTCATTCCCAAACGCGCCTGAACCTTTGTTGCCGTTGCCGGAAATGTTTGATCCGGCGTTGTTGTTGCCACAAGAACCGCATCCAATGCTTCGGCCGTTATACCGGCATTTTCCAAAGCATCTTGTGCCGCTTTAACCGCCAAATCCGAAGTGACTTCCTCGTCCGCCGCAAGATGCCGAATCTTAATCCCCGTCCGTTCGACAATCCATTCATCAGAAGTATCTACCATTTTTGACAAATCATCGTTTGTCATAACCTTTTCAGGCAAATATGAACCTACTCCCAGAATCTTTGAACGGATGACTGACATCTTTTTTCCCTATAAAAATAAAACGTAATCTTATGATACAGATTCCGGCGTTAAAATCAAGTCCTCTAATTCGACTCGAATTTTTTCACATAAATCATGACGCGCCAAATCAACCGCTACGCCGACGGCATACGAATACCCCAACGCATCGGTGCCCCCATGACTTTTGACCGAAATCCCGTTTAATCCCAAAAACATCGCCCCATTATAAAGGCGCGGATCCATTTTCTTTTTTAATTTTAATAACGCCGGTAAGGCTAAAATAAAACCGATTTTGGCCAAGAACGACGAATGAACGGCTTCTTTAAATAAATTTTTAATCAGCCGAGACGTTCCTTCAACGGTTTTTAACGCAACATTGCCGGAAAAGCCATCCGAAACAATCACATCCGTTTTACCGCTGTTGATGTCGAATCCTTCCACAAAACCGGCATAATTGACTTTATTCTTGTTGCCTTTTAAAATCAAAGCCGCTTCACGAATTTCTTCGCGTCCTTTTGTTTCTTCCGAACCGATGTTCAACAATCCGACAGACGGATTTTTAACCTTGTACAACAACCGGTAAAAAACAGATCCCATGATGCTGAATTCAACCAAATTTGTTGCATTGCATTCGGCATTAGCCCCCAAGTCCAGCATAACATTCGGCCGACCCGGGTTCGGAGTCGGCATCATCGCCGCCAACGCCGGGCGATCAACACCGGCAATTGTCCCCAAACAAATTTTGGACATTGCCATAAAAGCCCCCGTGTTTCCGGCAGAAACAACAGCCTTCGATTCGCCGGTTCGGACAGAATAAATTGCTTTCCACATGCTGCTGTTACGGCCATAACGGACGGCAGCCGACGGTTTTTCATCGGCTTTAATAACCTCGTCCGTGTGATAAATTTTATAGGCTGATTCCGGCAGCCCCTTCGCCCGTGCAAGAGGGGCTATTTGCCGCTCATCTCCAAACAGCAAGAAAAAAACATTTTCCTGTTTTTCACTGGCCAGCTTTACACCTTCAATGACCGCTTCAGGCGCATTATCACCGCCCATCGCGTCAATAGAGATAACAATCGGTTCAGCCATCTATTTTGCCTTTATTCGGCTTTAGCCGTCACAACAACTTCACGTTTGTTGTAAAAGCCGCAAGCGTCACAAACATGGTGCGGACGCATCATTTCTCCGCAATTCGGACATTCCACCATTGCGTTTTTCGTCAAGGCTTCATGAGAACGCCGCATATCTCTGCGGGATTTGGACGTTTTTTTCTTTGGTACTGCCATTTTTTTACTCTTTCTTTCATAAACAAAACGATTACCCGGAACCGGATAACCCAAATCAACAATTTTTTAGAACCTACTTCATACACACTTTTTTCATTTTTTGCAAGCATTTTTTATGAATCTTTTCCCGCTTTGACGGTTTCAGGCACCAAAAGAGGGTTTCGGGATGTGTCTGATTTTATTCCAAAACACGCGAAACCGCCGATAACGGCGCATCTTTCGGCGTTTTATTCGTCAATGGCGAATTGAAAAGCATAATACCGAAAACCAATGTCAGCACAAAAATAATCACGGCAATCTTCTGTTTGGGAGTCATTTATACGCATCCTTTAAAAAAAATTAAAAATTAAGTGGAAAATTCCCTTTAATATGCGTATTATACGTAACCGGAAAGAGAAAGTCAAAATGAACAAACAAATTGCTTTATATTCAGTTGAACAATTCGACGGCATGCGCCAAGCCGGGCGTTTGGCTGCCCTGACGTTGGATTACATCACGCCGTTTGTTGTTCCGGGCGTTACGACCGGCAAGCTGGATGCGTTGATGGAAGAATTCATGCGTGATCACGGAGCCGTTCCGGCAACACTCGGTTATCGAGGCTACCCCAAAGCCAGTTGTATATCGGCCAATCACATCGTTTGTCACGGCATTCCCGGCGACAAAGTCCTTTATGACGGCGACATTGTCAACATCGATATCACACCGATTTTAAACGGATGGTACGGGGATTCCAGCCGCATGTATTATGTCGGCACACCGTCCATCAAGGCAAAACGCGTTGTTGAATGTGCTTTTCATGCCATGTGGGCCGGCATTAATCAAGCTCAAATCGGCAATACAATGGGCGACATCGGCTACGCGATTGAATCGTGTGCCGCCAAAGAACGTTTCTCCGTCGTCGAAGATTTTTGCGGACACGGGGTTGGGCAAGCATTCCATTTACTGCCGAATGTTTTAAACTACGGAAACAAAGGGGAAGGCATGACCATTCAGGAAGGCATGATTTTTACGGTTGAACCGATGGTTAACATCGGTGGGCCGGATACATTAATCTTGTCTGACGGGTGGACGGCCATCACAAAAGACCGAACGCTTTCGGCACAATTTGAACATACCATCGGCATCACCAAAAACGGGCCGGAAATTTTCACTTTATCGCCGGCAGGATATGATTATCCGCCTTACACACCTAAAAAGAGCACGCAGACAAAATGAAGAAAAAAGAAAAGACGAAAGAAAAAACAAAGGGAAAAACAAAAGAAGCACAATCTCCGACGGCTTTGCTTCACGGACATCGTGAACGAACCAGAGAAAAAATCTTAAAAACAGATATAGGTTCGTTTGAAGAGTATGAAATTTTGGAAGCATTGTTGATGTATTCCATTCCGAGAAAAGATGTTAAATTGTTAGCCAAACAATTATTGGCCGAATTTTATACACTCGGGAATATTTTGTGCGCCGAACCGGAAGTGCTGTATCAATTCAAAGACCTTAAAGAAAATACGGTCGCTTTGTTCAAACTCATTCGAGCATCGAATACGGCCATTTTGCGAAGAGACTTGGTCAGCCAGCCGATTCTGGCTAACCGGAGCAAGATTATGGATTATTGTTATTCCTCTTTAGGGCGCGAGAAAAAAGAATCTTTTCATATTTTATTTTTAGATGCCAAGCTGCATTTGCTTTTAGATCAAAAGATGGCAGAAGGAACAATCAACAAAGTTGCTCTTTATCCGCGGGAAATCATTCATAAAGCGCTTGAGCTGGGGGCAACTTCAATGGTTTTAATTCATAACCATCCGTCAGGCGATGCGCGCCCGTCTCCGCAAGACATTAAAATGACGCAAGAGTTAAAACATGTTGCCGTTTCTCTGGCTCTTGAATTAAGCGATCACATTATTATTTCAAGGCATGGAGCAACGTCGATGAAATTAGAAGGCCATTTAGGATAAAAAGGCTGCATTTTTTGCTTGCTTTTTAATTTTTTTCATGTATATTAACTTCCATCCAGTGGGGGTATAGCTCAGCTGGGAGAGCGTTGCAATGGCATTGCAAAGGTCAGGAGTTCGATCCTCCTTACCTCCACCAATAAAAACCGTCCGATAAGGGCGGCTTTTTTATACTTGTTCACACCCGAACGGTTCCATGATGCTTGTATCTGCGCCAAAAAGATGCTATCCTTAATGTATTAAAGGTTAAAGGATTCAACGAATAATACCCAGAAATAGGCTGTCTTTAAAACTATAAAAAACGATTAGTTACAACGAAAAAGAAATTTATAGTTGTCATTTTCAAAACACTGTGTTATAAAAAATCAAGGAGAAAAAAATGGATGCAGAGAATCAAAAAATACACGATTTCCTTCAAAACGCTTCTTACCGTAAGCAAGCAATTTTCTTTATTTCATCTGTTGTCCTGTCAGATTCAAGAAAAACGTTGAAATATAAGGACAACGACCGTTTAAAAGTATTTGAAAACATATACGAATTTAAACTCAATCCGGCATTAAAAAATATTTTATGCCAAACATTAAGTGAAAAATTGAAAGACCGCATGAGATGTGTTTATTTCAATTCTTCTCAAGATGCGCTCATCAATTCGATTAATTATACCAATCTAATCAAACAATTAGACGAACAAATGCTTCGTGCTTTAAAAAGACCGGATAAGGAACGATAGATGTCTGACCCAAAAAATTCTCCTAATCAATTTGATACATATGAAGTTATCTATTCAGACACAAAACTGAACTACAACGGTAAGAAAGGAATAAAAGTTGAGGAGCTTGCATTCGAAACAGGATCTGAGCTTCAGCCGCGTGAAACAGAAAATGAAATTTCGAACAAACTGACGCAGAAAGAAAAAAATAAGTTAGAAAAGATCATTGATCTAATAAAACAATCTACAACAGATAAGAAATGCTTTCCTACCTCGAATGAAGCAGATAAAACAATCAGACGTAAGGCGATTGTAGGGAATGTAACGAACCATTTGGATTCTAATAGATTTGAGGCATCTCTCAGCAAGCATGGACGTGTCCATGGTGTTATCATTTCATCGTCCAAGCAAATTTTATTTCTAGCTTCCCGCTCCAGTAATCATGGCGGCAACGCAGATAAGCATCTTTTTAATAGCATTCAAAAAACATGCCAAAGCGTTGCTCAAAACAAAGCATTTAGAGACATCTTAATCGAAACAAGAGAACGGCCTGAAACAGTACTTCGAGCAAAAGAGGGGGTTAAACACAACGAAGAAACCTCAGACACAATGTTAGATCAAAATTTTGATATAAACACAGAGCAAGTTGAGACAATCGAAGCGGCAGCTCAACTTTTACACGAACAATATGGAAAAGGAAATATGCCGGCCGATTCTGATTTCGTTAAAGATATGTCTGAAGGAATTACGCAATTACCAGATGACGTTGTGGGTTACATGGCTGATTTTGGATGCAAGAAGAGTGACTCCTCTATTGAAGACGATAAGGAAGCAAGAAATTTAGTAAAAATCGCTTGTCAGACCGAAAAAAAATTACGGGAAGATGAAGTTTCTGATGAAGAAAGACTGACTAAAGTTTCAACAGTTATTCAACAAGAGGTTAACAAAAATTTACAGCCTCCGGAAATTGTTCAAGCGCCATCTATTCCGGGTCAAGAACAAACAAATACGTCGTCTGATTTAGGCATTCCCCAAGCGGCACCAACCATTCCGGTACCGGGTCAACCTACCTTGCCTCAAACATCAAATTCCATATCTCCTTTGGCTGTCAACAAAAATCAAGGGCGTTAACTTGCATTTCAGAACCAATAGCCCTATCTCCTTGAAAGATGAAAAGGAGAGAAAAATGCCTGAATTTACAAATATCAACAATGTGCTGACACCCCCTCAAAAGTTATCGGATGTCGAAATTTTACGAGCGATTAAATTTGGAATTGCTTCTGAATTCGAAGCCATTCAAATTTATCAACAGATTATGGAAAGCACGGATAACAAAGACATCAAAGCTGTTTTAACTGACATTGCCGAGGATGAAATGCATCATGCCGGCGCTCTTTACAAGTTGTTGGAAATCTTGTCACCGGAAGACATCAAACAATATGAACACGGTGTTCAAGAAGCAATTGAACAAATGAAAAAAGCAGCTTCATCATAAGCGCCGTTCTTATTCGTCAACGGTTTGTTCCAATTGAAAAGCCGGCAATCGTTCCGTTCGGACAACCGGGACAAAATAATCCGTTACGATATTTTGTTGGTCTAAATCGACCTCGAACAACAAAATTTTATCTGTTTGGTTCAGGGCAATTTGAATGGCTTCGTTGATGTAATCCAAGACAAAAGACTGACCCGGTGCACGATAAAACAAAGCATGCTCCCGACCGTCATATAAAATTTTCGGCTCAACCGGTTCATTTTCCTGCACCGCCGGAATCACGCAAACGACATCGCCGTTTTCGGTTAAAAAAGTCGTATACAGTTTCATTTGTTTCATCATCGGCTGCCTGCCAAATCACGCGCCAACAAAGCACCGTCAATCGTCAAAGAAGCCGCTGTACCGACACCGGGCGCACAGCTGGCTGCTCCGGAACAAAATTCCAATCCGGCACCTGTCCAATCGCCCTTTAACGCACGACCGGCCGCAAAAACCGTCCCGAATACAGCACCTAAAATCGGTATTTTTTTGGCACCGACTTTAATCGCCGTCACGCCGGCAATTTTAGCCCCTGTTTTTTTGAGAGTTTCAGAACCGATTTGATTCATTAATTTAGACGAAATCGGCAATCGCTTTGCACCGTTTTCAGCCACTTTTTGAGCAACTGCCGGCATTGCTTTTTCAACTGATTGAGAAGCTTTTGAAATTTGAGACTGCGCCAAAACCTCACCTAACCGAGACGATGTTTTATCAGCACCTTGTACGACTCCTTTAACTGCTTGAACGGCAGGCGTTTTTTCAACAAGACCAGAGATGGTTTTAGCTGCTTTTTCCTCTGCTTTGGCAGCCTGATATTGCTGCCAAGACTTTTTATAAACAGCCATCCGTTCTGAAAATGTCACAGTACGTTTTTCTTTTGCAGCCGAATTCCCGAGAGCATGCGTGTTTTCATCAAAAATGGATACAAAGTTTTTATTCAGCTTTGCCATTTGACCTTCTTTTAATCGGGCAACCATTTCTGGATTTTTTTGAATATACTTTTTGGCCGTAAACATGGGGCTTTCTTTTTTCAAAAAATATTCGATGGCCTGTTGACGCACAGCTTCCGGCACATGCGCATTTTTCATCTGGCGCCCGAACAAAGCTGCTTGCCGTAGCGTCACATTTTGTAAAAACTTGACATGCCCACCGGCCCATCTGTCTGCCAAAATGCCGCCACCGACAACCGCAGAAAGAATTGGAAGAGAAACAATAGGCGCTCCAATCGCAGCTGCCAAAGCAGTCACGCCGATTGAACCGATAATGCCGACTCGTATAACCTTTCGGCCTAATGGCCAAACTTTGTTTCCCAATTTATTGCGGATTTTATCTTGCGCCGACCCGCGCAGACCGGACTTCATAAATTGTCGAGCCAATTCAATTGCTTGTTTTTCTTCCGCTGTTCTCGCCATCTTCCTCTCCTTTATTTTTTTATTATAACATACCCCCCCCC
>CALGXF010000017.1 GCA_937935995.1 uncultured Alphaproteobacteria bacterium | reverse complement strand
GCCTGTGACGAAGGTGAAATCAGCTGTGGTTCCGGCGATACAACGTGGTGTTGTGGGGAAGGCCAAACGTGCGGAAGTCAAGGACAATGTTGCCAGGACAGTTATTGCTGTGACGGAGTTCCTTATTGCAGCGGGGCCGATTTGGATGGATGTTTAAGTTGGGAATGTTGCCCGAGTGCTTCTTCTGTTGCTTGCTCCATGACAATTGAAGGAATTTGTCGTGAATGGATTTGCTGCCCGGATGGAACACCGTATCAGTACGAGGGTGGCGGTTGGAAAAGCTGTTGTCCTTTCGGCCATATTTTGTGTGATTACTGCTTGGGTGATCCCGAAATCTATCCGGAAACGTGTGTCGGTCAGACATGTTACAGTCCGGAAGAATATGAAAATCATATTCAAAATGGTGGAACCTGTCGCAATTATCAGATAAGCTGAGTAGATGTATGTCAAAATGAAAATGAAGCCGAATGGACGGCTTGTTTTGGGATGTTTTATTTATCGGATACATTTGTGCGGTAAATGATGGTTCGTGATATGCTGATATAAGATTTTCTTTTATCTATCTTCAAAAGACGAGGGATAAAAAATTATCTAAAAAACGCTGGACATTTATCGGTGTTCGGTATATATAAGGGACATTATTTTTGTATGTTAGGTATGTAGAAAGGAAAAAAAATGGCAGATACCAATAAAAAAATGAAGATGATGGACGGGAACGAAGCTGCGGCTTCCGTTGCGCATCGTCTGAATGAAGTTTCCATTATTTACCCGATTACGCCGTCGTCTCCGATGGGTGAATGGGCAGACGCTTGGGCCGCTGCGGGTCAGAAAAATATTTGGGGCAAAGTGCCGTCCGTTGTCGAAATGCAATCCGAAGCCGGGGCTATCGGTGCCGTTCACGGTTCCTTGCAAGCCGGTTCTTTGACGACGACTTATACTGCGTCTCAAGGTCTATTGTTGATGATTCCGAATATGTACAAAATCGCCGGCGAATTAACGCCGTTCGTTATGCATGTGGCTGCTCGGACGTTGGCTGCACATGCTTTGTCGATTTTCGGGGATCATTCCGATGTGATGGCTTGCCGTCAAACGGGTTTTGCCATGTTAGCTTCTAACTCTGTTCAAGAGGCCCAAGATTTGGCAGCGATTGCACAAGTTGCTACATTAAAATCTCGCGTGCCGTTCCTGCATTTCTTTGACGGGTTCCGGACATCGCACGAAATCAATAAAATTCAAACAATTTCCGATGATGAATTAAAGGCATTGATGGATGGCGTTGACACGACTTTGGTCGCAAAACATGCTTTGACGCCGGATGCGCCGGTCATCAGAGGAACAGCTCAAAACCCGGACGTTTTCTTCCAAACACGGGAAGCTTCCAATGTTTATTATGATGCAGTGCCGGCGGCGGTTGAAGAAGCTATGCGCAAATTCGAAACCATTACGGGGCGTGCTTATCACTTGGTTGATTATGTCGGCGCAGCGGATGCAACACGTGTCATCGTTGTGATGGGCTCCGGGGCTGAAACAGCTGAAGAAACGGCTAAATTCCTGAACGCACAAGGCGAAAAAGTCGGCGTGATGAAAGTTCATTTGTATCGTCCGTTCCCGACAAAAGCGTTTATAGAAGCTTTACCGAAATCCGTCAAAACCATCAACGTTTTGGATAGAACCAAAGAATCCGGTTCTGTCGGTGAACCGTTGTACTTGGATGTTGTTTCCACTTTGGCGGAAGCGGGCTTGTCCGGTATCAAAGTTTTGGGCGGCCGTTATGGTCTGTCTTCCAAAGAATTCACACCGGCGATGGCAAAAGCTGTCTTTGAAAATGAAACAAAGAACCATTTCACGGTTGGGATTGAAGATGATGTCACGCATACATCTTTGTCTTATGATCCGCACTTTGATATTGCCGGTTCTGATGTTACCCGCTGTATTTTCTTCGGCTTGGGTGCTGACGGAACGGTGGGGGCAAATAAAAACTCCATTAAGATTATTGCGGACGGCGACGATTTCTATGGTCAGGCTTATTTCGTCTATGACTCTAAAAAATCCGGTGCGATGACAACTTCTCACCTGCGTTTTGCAAAACATCCGATTAAGGCACCGTATTTGATTCAAAAGGCGAGCTTTGTGGCAATTCACCACATGCCGTTTATGGAAAAAATCGATATGACGTCTTGTTTGGCAGACAACGGTGTGTTGTTGTTGAATACAACGACGCCGGCTGACCAAGTTTGGAACAGCTTGCCGACGGAAGTCCAAAATGACTTAATTGCCAAACATGCAAAATTGTATGCGATTGACGCTGTGGATGTGGCGAAAAAGACAGGGATGGGACGCCGCATTAACACAATCATGCAGACATGCTTCTTTGCGATTTCCGGTGTCTTGCCGAAAGAGGAAGCTATTGCAAAAGTGAAAAAGTATGCCGAAAAAACATACGCGAAAAAAGGGCCGGAAATTGTGGCTGCCAATATTGCCGCGATTGACGGGTCTTTGGAACATTTGCATGAAATTCCGGTTCCGGCGTCTGTTACGTCATCTCATTCACGCCAACCGGGCGTGCCGGCGGATGCGCCTGAATTCCTGAAACGCGTTACATCTCCGATTATTGAAGGCAAGGGAGATCAAATGCCGGTTTCTGCTTTCAAGGATGTTGTGGACGGAACATGGCCGACGGCGACGACTCAATACGAAAAACGCCGGATTGCTACAGATATTCCGGAATGGGATCCGTCTGTATGTATTCAATGCGGTAAGTGTGCGATGGTTTGTCCGCACGCGGCTATTCGGTTGAAAGTGGCTGAAGCCGGTTTGTTGAAAGATGCGCCGGAAGGCTTTAAATCTGCCGACTATAAAGGCAAAGAATTCCCGGGCGAAAAATTCATCGTTCAATGTGCGCCGGAAGATTGTACCGGATGTTCTTTGTGTTCTCAAGTTTGTCCGGGAAAATCCCGCGAAAATCCGGAACACAAGGCTTTGACAATGCAACCCATTGAAAAGAACTTGGATCAAGAAATCAAAAACTTCGACTTCTTCAAGAAATTGCCGGAAGTTGACAGAACAAAAATTGAACCGAAGTTGGTGAAAAACGTTCAATTGTTGCAACCGTTGTTTGAATTCTCGGGCGCTTGCGCCGGATGCGGTGAAACACCGTATGTCAAATTGATGACGCAATTGTTCGGTGACCGCTTGATGGTTGCCAATGCAACAGGTTGTTCTTCCATTTACGGCGGTAACTTGCCGACAACACCTTACGCGAAAAACAGCGAAGGTCGTGGTCCGGCTTGGGCAAACAGCTTGTTTGAAGACAACGCTGAATTCGGTTTGGGTATGCGTTATTCCGTTGACAGCAAGATTGATTTTGCGACACAATTGCTGAAAGATTTGGAAGGTCAGATCGGCGGCGAATTGGTGAACGCGCTCTTGACGGCTGACCAATCGACGGAACAAGGATTAAAAGACCAACGCGAACGTGTTGATGCGTTAAAACAAAAACTGGCTTCTGTTTCGGATGAAAAAGCCAGATTGTTGGAACCGTTGGCGGATTACTTGGTCAAAAAATCCGTTTGGATTTTGGGCGGTGACGGTTGGGCTTATGATATCGGTTACGGTGGGTTAGACCATGTCTTGCACTCCGGCCGAAACGTGAATATCCTTGTTTTGGATACCGGTGTGTACTCCAACACGGGCGGTCAACGTTCTAAAGCGACACCAATCGGGGCTTCTGCGAAATTCGCTGTCGCCGGAAACGATTTGCCGTCTAAAGATTTGGGCATGATTGCCATGAGTTCCGAAAGCGTTTATGTTGCAAAAGTGGCTTTAGGGGCAAATGACATGCAAACAATCAAAGCCTTTACGGAAGCTGAATCATTTAACGGCCCGTCTTTGATTATTGCCTACGCGCATTGTATCGCGCACGGGTATGACATCGGAACACAAGGGTTAGAACACCAAAAGATGGCGGTTGAAACCGGTTTGTGGCCGTTGTACCGCTTCGACCCGCGTTTACTGACCGAAGGTAAAGTGCCGTTGCAATTGGATTCTCGGACAACGAAAGATGTTTCGGAATTCATGAACAGCGAAACGCGGTTCAAGATTGTTCAACGTGCTGATTTGGATCGCTATAACCGCTTGGTCAAAATGGCAGAAGATCGTATTCAAAATCGTCTGAAGCTGTATGATCACTTGGCAAAAGCCGATTCATAATTTAATCAGAATCAAAAGCACCCTGTTCTTGATGAGCAGGGTGTTTTTTTATGGATTGCATGGCAAAGAGCTTTTTTGAAGTATCTTGGGAAGAATTTGTTTTTAAAGGAAGCTTTTACCCGATTCGCTGTGAACGAGGACGAAAATATAATACGAAATGCCATATTTATATCTCCCAAGTAAAAAAAATACTTGATTTTTGAATTATATTTGTATACTATAATTTCCGTTAATATGGTTAAACATATTGATATTAAAGGAAAATTAAAAAAGAAAGCGACATGCCTTGATATGTAACAATATATATAAAATGGGCTATTCCATTTTTCGTTTTTATGGGATATGCTCAATTCGTTCAAAAGAACATTGTTCACAACAAACAAGGAATTTTTAAGAATAAGGAAAAGAGAATGAAACAATCATCCAATACACCCGTCATTGATAAGAACTTGACATGTCTTCATAAAAAATTTGAACTTTTGAAAAAGAAATTATCCGAAAATCATTTTTATGAAAGTTCTCACCTTGTGGATGTTGCACATAAATCTTTTGATGAATTTTTAATTCAAAGAACTTTTCAACCGAAAGATAAACAGCCGTAAGATACTTTCTTAAATTCGCTTGACAAATTCTTCGTTTCGTTTTATTTCATAACAACACGTTGTGTTGATGAAAAGGGAATAAAAATGGCTCGAAATAAAGATAAAGACGAAGCGCAAGTTCAGGCGGAAATGCTGGTTCGTGAGGCGCAGGAAGAAGTCAGATATGAAAATATCAAAGAAACACTGAATAAGTGGAAATGGCCGATTATCGGTATTGTGGCTGTTTTAATTATTTCGGCGACGGTGTTTGAAGGCTATAAAGCTTATCGGTTGAACACGCGGATGACGGAATCTAATCTTTATGAACAGGCGGCTGTCTTGAACGCGCAGGGAAAATCCGATGAAGCGATGGCTGTTTATGAACAACTGGCTGCTGCGAAAACAAATTATAAGTATTTATCGCAAATGCGGATAGCCGGTATTTATTTCGAACAAGGCAAGGAACAAGACGGCTTAGCGCTTTTAAATCGGTTGCGTCAGGAAAAAGGTGTGCCGGCTAATTTAAAAGCTGTTGCGGATTTATCTTATGTCGGGCATTTGCTGGAAACGGGAAATGTTGCTGAATTGCAGGGCATTTTAAATCCCTATATGATGCCGGGTAATGCTTTTTACGGGACGGCGGCAGAATTATCCAGCTTGCTGTTGTTGCGGGAAGGGAAAAATGAAGCGGCGAAAAAACTGCTGACAGATACCATCGGTTCTCAAGCACTCCCCGAAACGATTAAGTTAAGATTGCAGGCTTTGTTAAGTGTGATTGATAAGTAAATGGCCAAAGAAAAAATCATTGCCATTGTCGGGCGGACAAATGTCGGAAAGTCGACTTTATTTAACCGATTGTGCGGGAAAAAAGAGGCGATTGTCCACGATATGCCGGGTGTGACGCGTGATCGACGCGAAGGGCGCGGGCATTTGGGAGATTTGACCTTTAAAGTCATTGATACGGCCGGATTAGAAGAAACAACGTCTTTGGCAAAGGCGATGTGGCAACAAACCGAAAAAGCCATTGAAGAGGCTGATATTATTTTGATGGTTGTGGATGCCCGGTCAGATATTAATCCGTTGGACATGCGTCTTGCACAAGATTTGCGGCCGTTGAAAAAGCCTGTGTTGTTGTTGGCCAATAAATGCGAGGGAAATGCGCAATATTTAGCAGCTTCAGAAAGCTATAAACTGGGATTGGGTGACCCGATTGCCGTTTCCGGCGAACATGGGCAAGGTATGTTGGATTTATTCCAAGCATTGGTGCCATATTTTCCGCAGGAAGAAGACGTAGAAGAAGAATCGACTGAAACAAATTCAGCCCTTAAAATCGCAATTGTCGGGCGACCGAATGTGGGAAAATCCACTTTGGTTAATCGGTTATTGGGGCAGGAGCGGATGTTAACCGGCCCCGAAGCCGGTGTCACACGGGATGCGATTTCGATTGATTTTGAATGGAAAGGAAAACCGGTAACTTTAACGGATACGGCCGGATTGCGGCGCCGTTCTCGCGTTGACTTTTCGTTGGAAAAGATTTCGGCAGCCGATACACGGCGAGCTTTGAATTTTGCTGAAGTCGTCATTGTTGTTGTGGATGCGAACATGCCGCTGGAAAATCAGGACTTACAGATTGCTCGCCAAGTTGTGGAAGAGGGGCGGGCTTTGGTCGTTGCCGTCAATAAATGGGATACAATTGCGGATGCGCGCAAAAAAATGAATGAAATTAAAGAAAAGTTGCATGATTCGTTGCAACAAGTCAAAGGCGTTCCTTTGGTGACTTTGTCGGCCAAGACGGGAGCAGGGGTTGACTTGTTGATGAAAGAAGTATTCCGCATCAACGAAATTTGGAATAAGCGTGTTCAGACGCATCGGTTAAATGAATGGTTAAAACAAATGACGGAAGCACATCCGCCTCCGGTTGCCAAAAATGGCCGGCGGATTCCGATGCGATACATGACTCAAGTCAATACGCGGCCGCCGACATTTGTTATTTTTTCCAGCAATCCGGATGAATTACCCGAATCTTATTTGCGGTACTTGTCTAATGGATTGCGAGACGATTTCGGTTTGACGGGTATCCCGATTCGGATTCACATGCGTAAACGTGAAAATCCGTATGTTTTAAAAGGGAAAAAGGCCAATAAATAAGGGAGGTTTCTACCGAAATTGTTTTTCTTTTGGCCGCGCAAACCGTCTCATTTTTTCATCAGTTTAGGTCGTAATTGTGAACCGGCGATTCGGTTTAAAGATTACTACGGCGCAGTTGATTCAACTCTTTTTACCTATGCCGGTTTTTATAATCCGATGACTTTGCCGGATATTTTAAAGAATATGGATGCGCTTTTGTCGGATAAGTTTATTCCGATTGAAGATATTCATATGTTTAAATGCGAAAAAGCGCGATTGGCTTTTCACAGCCGGCACTCTTTTGACACATTGAAAACAAACGAAGACCGCGCAACAGAAGAAGCAGAGTGTCGTTCGCGTATCGCTCATTTAATCGAAAAAACGAATAGGATTTTTAAAGATAGCCGGAAAAAGCTGTTTGTTTTGACGGTTTGGGAACCGACGGAAGAAGCTTTTGCGATGGTTCTTCAAACGGCAGATATTTTGCGAACACTGACGGCTAACTATGATTTTGTTGTCGTGACATTAAAAACAAAAAATCGAAAATGGCGAAAAAACAAAAAATATCCGGAAGTTCATTTTCGGTTTGTTAAACATTTTTCGCCGTTTGACCGCGTTGTAAATCCTGCTTTTACAGACCAAAAAGGATGGCAGCGGATTTGGAAAGAGTTTCCCGTAAAATAAGTTTTTTTCGCTTGACTTTTTCTGGGGGG
>CALGXF010000016.1 GCA_937935995.1 uncultured Alphaproteobacteria bacterium | reverse complement strand
AATGATGAAGTGACAGCATTTATTTCTCCCTGTTCTTTAGGAAGTTTTTATCATACCCTCTACACTTTGTCAAACAAAATCCCCCGCCGGGTGACGGGGGATAAGTTTATGAAACTGCCTGAAGTGCCATGTCTTTGGCTGTTACATAATCGAACTTACCGGTTCCCAGTAACGGCGGTTCCGATGTTAAAATAATCTTTTTCGGCAAAGCCAATTCATTTAAACCGGCTGCTTTGAATGCTTGAACAAGTTTGTCCTGCGTAATTTCGGAACATGTCGTAATTAAAACAATTTGTTCGCCTTTCTTGGGATCCGGAATGCTGACAACACCGCTGATGAAACCGGGCCAATGATCGGTGATGACTTGTTCAACCGATAACAAAGACACCATTTCTCCGCCGATTTTGGCAAAACGTTTGGATCGGCCTTTAATGAATACGAATCCGTCTTCATCTACCTGAACAATGTCACCGGTATCGTACCAACCGTCTTTGGGCGGTTGTAAAACACCGGGTTTATCATGCTTCATGTATCCCAGCATAATGTTAGGCCCGCGAACAATTAATTCAGCACCGTCTTTAATGCCCGGAACCGGTTTTAATTTGTATTCCATACCGGTCATCAGTCGACCGACAGAACCGATTTTGTTGTGCAAGAACGTATTGACGGCAATCACCGGCGAACATTCGGTCGCACCGTAACCTTCCATGACACGCACCCCGAATTTTTCCGACCAAAGCTGACGCGTTTCGTCTTTTAATTTTTCGGCGCCGGCAATCACAATTCGCAAGCTGTTGAAGTCATACGGATTGGCACATTTAGCATACCCGGCCAAAAACGTATCCGTTCCGAACATGATTGTTGCCCGAGTTGAACTGCATAATTCCGGAATAATCCGGTAATGCAAAGGCGTCGGATAAAGAACTGTTTTAATTCCCAAAATCAATGGCAGAAAAGTCCCGGCCATCAATCCGAAAGAATGGAACATCGGCAAACAGTTTAACATCACATCGTTGGGGAAAATATCATATTTTGTCGGAACTTGGTAAATATTGCCCAAGAAATTTTCATGACTTAACAAAACAGCTTTCGGCATGCCTTCGGAACCGGACGTAAATAACACGACGGCAGGATCCGTTGAACGCGCTCCGCCCGATGTTTCTTGATAAACTTTTTGCGGCATCAACATGCCTTTAATGCCGAACAACTTGTCTTTTAATGTCAGTTCTTTTTTCAAATCTTCCAAATAAAACACGCGAATACCGGCATTTTCAAGAGCTTCGATTAAGCTTTCCAACTTGCCCAGTAAAACGACTTTCTTTGCCGTTAAAACCGTTTTGATTTGGGCTGTTTCACAGGTTGAAATCACTTGTTTCGGGCCGCTGGTAAAATTAATCATTGCCGGAATTTTGCCGTAAGCATGCAATCCTAAAACCGTCAAGGCGCAAGCATTCGAAGTCGGCAACAACACACCTAACGTTTTTTCATCCGGCAGGACTTTGTTAATCAACCGCCCTAAAATAAAAGACCGCAATAAAATGTGTTTCATTTTAAGGGGCTTGCGTTCCGTGTCTTCCATCATGTATTTATTGCGGCCAACAACTTTCATAGATTTTATCAACGCACTGAACAACGTTTGTTGAATATCATAGTTATTGAACGTCATGACGGACAACAGGTCATACAACTTGCTGCTGGAAACCCGGCGCGCTTCACGGAAAGAAACATTTTTCGGCGGCGTAAAATCAATCGGCGCCAAAATTTTCATCGTGATTTTCGGGAACAAAGTTGTATAAGATTTTGCTTTAATCCGCGAGAAAACAGAATGATCCGCACCGTAAATTTGAATCGGCAACAAATGCGCATTGGCTTTTTCCGCCATCAAAGCAGGGCCTTCGTACAATTTCATACGCGTTTGTCCGTCAGCGACCTGAGATTCGGTGAAAATCATACATAACTTGTCTTGTTTCAGCTCTTCAACCATCGCTTTAATAGCCATCGGGCTGACCGGATCCAAAGCACGCACATCCATCAGGTTGCAGAAGAACCGAATCCACCATTTGCCAGCCAACCGATTGGTCAGGGAGAATGTGATTTTCTGGTCGATGAATGTCGAAATGATGAGGGCATCCAAATAAGACGTGTGATTGGTAATCATCAATGTCCGTTTACCGGATTTTTTCAAATTTTCCAAGCCTTCAACATGGATGTCGAATAAAGCCGTTAAGACTTTTTTGAAAATTTTACGCCGCGTCGGAATGGGCAAAATCTGGCTGGCGTAAACAACAAAGAACAAGTTGATAACGGCCAGAGCCAAAAAGACGAACAAGATGGATATGTGCAACATTTTTAAAGACAAAACAATTAAAATGGCACTCATCACGGCCAAAGAACAAACACATGTTGAAAATCCCATCATACGTCCCAAAACTTGATTAGGGGTTTGTTTTTGAAGCAGCGTATAAAAAGGAATTGCAAAACAAGAACCGCATACGGCCATAGCGATTACGTCGAATGCCAGCCGATATGAACAAAAGCCCAAACTAAAAAATTGACTGACGGTAGCCAATGTGTCTGACGGTTGAATAAATGTTGATGCATGCACTGCGTCTAACAAAAAGACGGAAATACCCAGAGCGCTGAACGGCACTAAAAAGTCTGCTTTTTTGATGCGGAACAAATACGCACACAGCGCTGATCCGAAAACGCATCCGACGGAAAGCAAAGCTGTTAAAAACAATAAAATTGTATTTTGAGCAAATAAAACTTCTTTGGCATAGTCAAATGAAAAGAAAGCAATGACACCGCCTAACAGCCAATACCAAGCAATGGAAGCAATATAGAATTTAAGTGTTTTGTTTTCTTCTATAAAATTGGAAAAAGTCATGACATAATTTGATGGATTTTTGTCGATGACAGCCATACTGTCTGCCGGCGCAATCGTCGGGATTTTTGTGGCGGCAATGTATCCCAAAAGGGAAGAAAACAGAAGTAAAACACCTAAAATGCTTAAAGAAACCGTCAACGGGAGCATGATGGCGAACAAAATACTGCTGACAAGTGACATAGCAAAAGTAATACCGCTTAACAGCGCATTGGCAAAAAGCAAATTTTTAGTCGATACCAAATTCGGAATAATGGCATTTTTAGCACACCGAAGGAATGATGTGCAGACTCCGATAGCAGTTAAAGCACCTAACATCATAAAACGGCTTTCCAAAGCAAGGCTGACCAAAGTGAAAACCATGACGCCGATTTCAAAGAGTTTGACACGCTTGATGAGCATGTTGCGCGGGAATTTGTCACATAACGGGCCTGCATATAAAGACGTTCCCAGAAAAGCAAGGCCGTACAGACAAAAAGCCGTCAACATCCAGTAAAAGCTGCCTTGTGTTAATTTGTAGGCCGCCAGCAGAACAAAAATATTTTTAATCAGATTATCGTTAAATGTTCCAAAGATATGAGAAAACAAAAGAGGTAAAAACCGTTTGTTTTTTAATGTCTTAAGCATCAATTTAGTATCCTATGTTGTTGCAACTTGTGATAGTTGTAGCACATAATCGGATATGTTTCCACTATTTATTTTATATCTCTTTGGATGTCGTGTTAAGTCATGGTACAGGCGCCGTTAACGTACGTATGTCCAGCCGGGCAGCAATAAGAAACACCGTTTTGCATTGTCACTTCCCCGTCACAGGTACACCTGTGGGCACCACAGATTTGTCCGTTCAGTCAGAAAACAATAAGTTTATCAGGTATGACTCCTTATCTGTCATTTTGACTTTTTTTCCATCAATACCTATGATCATATATTCACTGATAAGCTTACCATCTTTAAAATTAGGTTCGCTTTTGAGATTTCCGTTTTTATAATAGTATTTCCATAAACCTTCTTCATTTCCGTCTTTATAATTACCTTCGCGCCAAAGGTTCCCGTTGTCGTGGTATTCTTTCCATAAGCTATTCGGTTTTCCATCTTTATAATTACCTTCGCGCTTTAGATTCCCGTTGTCGTAATATGCTTTCCATAAACCTTCTTTTTTTCCGTCTTTATAATTACCTTCGTTCCAAAGATTTCCGTTGTCGTAATATTCTTTCCATAAGCCTTCTTCATTTCCGTTTTTATAATTACTTTCGCTCTTAAGATTCCCGTTGCCGTAGTATTCTTTCCATAAGCCTTCTTCATCTCCGTTTTTATAATTACCTTCGCTCTTAAGATTCCCGTTTTTGTGATAGTATTTCCATAAACCTTCTTCATTTCCGTCTTTAAAATTACCTTCTATCCGAAGGTTCCCGTTGCCGTGATATACTTTAAATAAAACTTCTTCATTTCTGCCTTTAAAATTAGCTTCTACCATAAGGTTTCCGTTTCCATAATATACTTTCCACAATCCGTCTGGTTCTCCGTTTTTTAAATTGCCTTCACGTTTAAGGTTTCCGTTCGGATAATATTCTTTTTTATGTTCGCTGTTTTTGTCTGTATTGTTTGTCTTTATATCAGAATTTAACGTGTTGAAAATATTCCCGGATGTTTGTGCGACCGTTGCAACACAGGGCAATGTTGTCAATCCCCAGATGGCACATGCCATTAAAAAGAACTTAAGTGATGATTGTGGATGTAAAATTGGCATGTTAAACTCCTTTATTGTTGGAAAAAACGATTTAGATTCAAAGAAAGTTTTTCCCGATAGGCGGATTGTTTTACGTTTGTTAAGAACTGCTGCTTAACGCAGCAACGATTTGGATAGAAATATCTATCCGTGTATATGGAGGGGGGGGGGGGTAAATGCCTTATGATTGAAAAGTTGTGTCATCTTGATTCCCTTTCCTTTGTGAATTTTTTTTAATGCATTTACTCTTTCCTGTCAATAAAAAATACGCCGGTAAAGATAACACTTGAAAAAAACAGATAATGTGATAAAGATAAAGCATCGTTTTAATTTCATAAAGGAAAGTGAAGATGAGAAGAAAATTAATTGCCGGCAATTGGAAAATGAACGGCTTGAAACAAGACGGAACCGCTTTGGCCAAAGGATTGGCTGATTTATATGCGTCTTTGGAAAATCCGTCGTTTGATATGTTTATTGCGCCGCCGTTTACAATGTTGTTACCGGTTTTGGATGTAACGCGTGATTCCGGTATTTGGGTTGGCGGTCAAGATTGTTCTATGTACGAATCCGGTGCGCATACGGGTGACATCAGCCCTGTCATGTTAAAAGATTTGGGATGCGGCGGTGTGATTGTCGGCCATTCTGAACGTCGTGCGGATCATGGTGAAACAAATGAAATTGTTAAAGCGAAAGCTGAAGCTGCTTTGAAAGCAGATTTGGGTGTTATTATTTGTGTGGGTGAGACATTGTCTGAACGTGAAGCCGGGCAAACGTTAAATGTTGTGGGTTCTCAATTGACCGGCTCTGTTCCGACGGATGCTAAAGCCGGCCGCGTGGTGATTGCTTATGAACCTGTATGGGCGATTGGAACCGGCAAAACACCGACGGCGGACGATGTTCAGGAAGTTCACGCTTTTATGCGTCAAAAATTAACGGACTTATTGGGCGAAGAAACGGCTCAAAACATGCAACTGTTGTACGGCGGTTCGGTCAAGCCCGGTAATGCACGAGAATTGTTAAGCCTGCCGGATGTGGACGGGGCTTTGGTTGGCGGCGCCAGCTTGAAAGTAGATGATTTCTGGGCGATTGCTCAAACTGTAATGTAAGGATTAAAAATGCAAACAGTAATTTTGATTATTCATATTATTTTAGCCGTTTTCTTGGTCGGATTGGTTTTGTTACAGCGTTCCGAAGGCGGCGCATTGGGTGGTCTCGGCGGCGGCACGGGAGCCAGCTTTATGACAGGGCGTGCCGTCGGAAATATGCTGACAAAAATGACTTCCATTGTCGCGGCATTGTTTGTCGTTACCAGCTTAACGTTGGGAATTTTGGCAAAACAAGAAGTTAAAACGGAAAGCTTGTTAGCAAACTTGCCGCTTCAAACATCCGTCCCTGTTCAAGAACCGATTTCTATTCCGACACCGGCTGCTGTCCCGACGGATTCGGCTCAATAGGGAGAGGCAAATGCAAAAACATGTTTCTGTCGGAAACGTCGTTTTCGGCAATGATTTGCCGTTTGTGTTGATTGCCGGGCCTTGCCAGATGGAAAGCCGGGAACATGGTCTCGAAATGGCACAGGCGCTCAAGGAATTGACAACCAAACTCGGCATCCCGTTTGTATTCAAAGCCTCTTTTGATAAAGCGAATCGCACCTCATTGCACGGTATCCGCGGCATGGGGTTGGAAAAAGGATTGCAAGCCTTTGCTGATATTAAATCTACGGTGGGATGTTTGACTTTGACGGATATCCATGAACCGAATCAATGTGTGCCGGCTGCCGAAGTCGTCGATATTTTGCAAATTCCGGCTTTTTTGTGCCGTCAAACGGATTTGTTGGTGGCGGCGGCGAAAACAGGGGCTGTCATTAATGTCAAAAAAGGCCAATTTTTGGCACCTTGGGATATGAAAAACGTCGCAGGGAAAATCGCCGAATCCGGCAACGATAAAATTTTGTTGACGGAACGTGGCGTTTCTTTCGGATACAACACGTTGGTGGTTGATATGCGGGCGATGCCGATTATGAAAGAAACGGGATATCCGGTGATTATTGATGCGACGCATGCCGTGCAACAGCCGGGCGGTCAAGGGGCTTCCAGCGGCGGAGACAGACGATATGCGCCTGTGATTGCAAACGCAGCTCTTTCGACCGGAATTGCGGGCGTGTTTGTGGAAACGCACAAAGATCCGGATAAGGCTCCCAGCGACGGGCCGAACATGATTGTTTTCAAGGACTTGGAAAACATATTGAAAAAGATGGCAGCATTTGATAAGATTGCCAAAAGTTAGAAACAGTCTTTCACAAAAGGAGAAATAAATGACTGAAATTATTGATATTCAAGCAAGAGAAATTTTGGATTCGCGCGGAACGCCGACAGTTGAAGTCGATGTTACGTTGGAAAACGGCGCTTTCGGGCGTGCAGCGGTGCCGAGCGGGGCTTCGACGGGGGCTCATGAAGCGGTTGAATTGCGCGATGGCGATAAAGCACGCTTTGGCGGCAAAGGTGTTTTAAAGGCTGTTGATGCCGTGAATACGGAAATTTATGACGCTGTGGTCGGAATGGATGCGGAAGATCAAATGGCAATCGACCAAACAATGATTGAATTGGATGGCACAGAAAACAAAGGCCGTTTGGGCGCAAATGCGATTTTGGGCGTTTCTTTGGCAACGGCAAAAGCAGCTGCCGAAGCGGTTGGTTTGCCTTTGTATAATTATATCGGCGGAACGTTTGCACATGTGTTGCCGACTCCGATGATGAACATTTTAAACGGCGGTAAACACGCAGATAACCCCATTGATATTCAAGAATTCATGATTATGCCGGTTTCCGCACCGTCTGTGGCCGAAGCGATTCGTATGGGGGCTGAAGTTTTCCAAGCGTTAAAGGGAAATTTAAAAGCAGCCGGTATGAACACGAACGTCGGGGATGAAGGCGGTTTTGCACCGAACATCGGTTCTGCCAAAGAAGCTTTGGATTTTATTGTTAAATCCATTGAAACAGCCGGTTATAAAGCAGGCGATGATGTTGTGTTGGCTTTGGATGCGGCTTCCAGCGAATTTTACAAAGACGGCAAATATGTCATGGCTGGCGAAGGCAAAACATTCACATCCGAAGAAATTGTTAAATACTATGCGGATTTGAAAGCAAATTATCCGATTATGTCATTGGAAGACGGCATGGCTGAAGATGACTGGGAAGGCTGGAAAATGCTGACGGAAACGTTGGGCGGTAAAATGCAATTAGTCGGGGACGATTTGTTCGTGACAAATTCCAAACGGTTGGCGATGGGAATTGAAAAAGGTGTTGCCAACTCTATTTTGGTGAAAGTCAACCAAATCGGATCTTTGACCGAAACATTGGATGCTGTGAATATGGCACATCGCGCCGGATATACGGCTGTGTTGTCTCACCGTTCCGGCGAAACGGAAGATTCTACAATTGCAGACATTGCTGTTGCAACGAACTGTGGCCAAATTAAAACAGGGTCTATGTCTCGTTCAGACCGGATGGCTAAATACAATCAGTTAATCCGGATTGAGGAAGAATTGGGTGATACGGCAAAATATGCCGGGAAATCGATTTTTTCTCGTTTTTCTAAATAATTAGAGAAGAGTTGTTAGCGAACCGCCTCCGTCATGGGGGCGGTTTTTTTATGCATTTTTCACTTGACATTTTCTGGGGGGGGGGGGGGGAGGGGGAAAGCCGGCATGAAAAAAGGAAAAAACAACCG
>CALGXF010000015.1 GCA_937935995.1 uncultured Alphaproteobacteria bacterium | reverse complement strand
GGAAACTTGGTATTACAAAAAGCATCATATCAATTTTACGGATGTTACGATGAAACTCAAGGAACGATTTGTTATCCGAACGGAAGCACATATACTTGTTGGAAGAACGGGTCGTTGTGCGGAGACGGATGTACCATTAACGGCACCGGCGGTACGTGTGATACGGGATGTGTCTAGCCTTTTAAGGCTTTACACAATAAATGGTATGCTTCGGTGATTTGCTTGAACGTTTCTTCGGATTGTTTGTTGCCGCCCGTCATATCCGGATGGTGCTTTTTCGCGAGCGCTTTGTAATTTTTCTTGACGGATTCAAGCGTCACCGGCGGCATTAATTTCAATGTCTTAATTGCATTTAAATGATCAATCGTTGCTAAAGATGCTTTGTTCTTTTCTTGTTTTTTTTCAAACCGCCGCCCGTTGGGATGAATGTCTTCAAACAGGTTAAACGGATCTTTAAAACGTTTGGAATGCAGGTTATTGACTTTCCAAGTCGGTCGATGTCCGACTAAATCTTCGCGAATCTCGCGCTCGATTTCATCCGCCGACAGCCCGGCATAATAGTTCCAATTTTTATTATATTCCTGCACATGTTTCAGGCAAAACCAGTAATAAGAACGTAAAGAACGATCTTTGGGCGCGCGGAACGTTCCTTCTTCTTGGCAACCCGGGTGATCGCAAATCCTTTGTTTTGAATGACTTAAATCTTCTTGACGTGTCTTCATTTAAATAAAATTCAACTTTTTTGTAAAAAATACAATTTAATGGTTGATTGAGCAAAATATTATTCTTATAATACGTGTGTTGTTCGATTCGTCTTATAAGAGTCGATATGTTTTAACTATAATGGATAAAAGGGGAAAAGACAATGTTATTGTGTAAGAATGTTGTTGTGAACGGCCGCAGAACCAGCATGCGATTGGATAAAGAGACATGGTTAGCTCTGTCGGATATTTGTAAACGGGAAAATATTTCATTGTATAAATTGTGTTCTTTGATTGATTCGTCAAAAGGCAATTCCGGGTTATCATCAGCGACACGGTTGTTTGTTTTGACATACTATCGTCGGTCTTTGGCCAAATATGAAGTGAACATGAAACCCGCTGTAGATGCGGCGCCCAGCTTTCGCGTCGAACAGGTTTTAAACGTGGTTCGGACTCAATAGGTTTTGAATGAAAGAGGAGCTTCAAACTCCTCTTTCTTTTTCTTTTAAAACCGGTTTCTTTGACAAAAATATATTGAAAATTACTAAAAAAATAACGAAATGCGTATTTTATGCTGGAAAGTGTCTGATTTTTTCTGTATGATATATCAAAAAAAGAAAAGGCACCACCATGACATTAAAATTACTTGAACGAAATACATTTATTTTTGTTATTTGGACATTGGTTTATTTTTATTGCCTCAATTGGTTTTTAAAGACAAATTGGGGCTTTGATATGTTTTACGGATGGCATTGGCGTTATATCATTCAACAATGGTGGTATGACGGCTGGATTATTCAAGGAACTTACTATTGGACATTTATTTTAACGTTGTTTTTGGCTGTGCCGCTTTGGATTATCGGATACTGCGTCCTGATGACTATTCCGTACGGGCGGATGTATGAACGGGTGTTTTGGAACCAGATTTACGGCCGCAAAACAAAGGCTGTGCAAAGTGCCGGCCGCAAAGTGCGTGTTCGTAAAAAACGTTCTTACAAAGAAGTGCGCCCGAAACCGTTGTCGAATACGTTTACGATGCCTGCACAGAAAATGCCGGATAACCTGTTAATGGATACGGCAGTGAGCGGACAAAGTCTGCCTGCAAAAGAAAACACGCATTTTTCGCATCGTGAATTGGCGGATGATTTAGGGTTTAACATGGACGCACCGTTCGGTGATGCCGGGTCGGATGAAGGATTGATGCCATTGAATCTGGCGGAAGAAAAGAAAGAACCGGTTGTGGAAGATTTGCCTCAAATTATGCAAGATGCCGGATGCCGTGTTTTAACGGACGTGATTGTCGGCGAGATGCAAATCGATTGGATGGCGATTGCGAAAGATAAAATTTACTTTGTTCAAAAGGATTCGGAAGAAGGCGAATGGTTGGCGGATGAAGAACGGTTTAACGATGAAGACCCGTTGTGGTATTCGGAAAGTTCTCATCGCATTTCACCGGTGACGTTGTTGATGCAAAAGCAAGAACATGTTTTGAGTTTGTTAAAAACGGCCGGTATTCAAATGACGGGTCAAAGCATTTTGGTTAAAGATAAAGGAACAATCATTAATGCGGAAGACATGATGGCAACGTGGTCTGAATTAAAGGTGACGGTTTGCCGGACAAATTTGGGTCAGCCGGATGAACTGCCGTTGTTTGAAGCGGCTTTCCCGGCGGGGAATGAAGCGCCGGAAGAAGCGTCGGTTGATAATATTCGTCAAGCTTTGGGCACGAAATAGGGGAAGGAAATGGTTTTACAACGTCCGGGTGAATATGCAGACAGAGATAAGGCAATCTCTCATTTAATTGTGTGGTTCTTTATTGGTGCGATTGTCGGATTGGTGATGTTATATCTGATCGTTCCGTTTTGGCATATTTGGGAAAACGGGCTGAGTCGTCAATCGATTTCCGAAGTGTGGAGTTATTTGGTTTCGGCTGTGAAGAAACCGGCTCTCATGTGGTACCAATACACGAAATGGTTCCGGTTGATGTTGCGTGGTTCGGGCTTAATGGGCGGTTTGATTGCTTTGTTGCCGTTCTTAACGTGGGGATTGATTTTCTGTATTGCGTGGGTATTAAATCCGCATGATTTCATGTTAAAAACATTCGGTGGCGGGCGATTGGCAACGTATGCAGATGTCAAAAAGATGAAGCTGTTTGACGGATTTGTAATGGTTTTGGGGCGGTTCAAAGGAAAGTTGTTGAAAATGCCGGAAACCTTGTCCGCATTGGTGGTAGCGCCTCCCGGAACCGGTAAAACAGTTGGTGTCGTGATTCCGACTATTTTGGAATCTCCGGGGATGAGTATCATTGTGAACGACCCGAAACCGGAATTGTGCTTTAAAACATCCGGATATCGTGCGACACAAGGCCCTGTTTTCGTGATTAACTGGGGTGAAGAAGATGACCCGGTCAAAGGTATTTATTATCCGTCATGGAACCCGTTATCGGCAAGTTGTTTGCCGCCGCCGGGGCCGGCACGGGATATGTATATTGACTCCATGGTGGCTGTGATTGTGGAAGAACCGAAAGGCGGGGCAGACCCGCACTGGTCTAAAACGGGGCGTAATGCGATGTCCGGGTTCTTGCACTTTATTTCTTCCAAATGTGAACGGGCGCGGGCGAATGATTATTTTACGGCGCGATTGATGGACGGGTCTTTTGATGAAGAAGATGCGAAAGTTCTGATGACGTATTATGCCGAGATGCCGGATTTAAGCGCGCGGTCGGCGATGCAGGCTATACAGGATGGCACATTGACATATGATAACTATGCGCCCATCGGTACATGGGAAGGATTGCCGGATTATTGGCATGGATGTGAACCGTGTATTGCCATGATTTTGGATTGGTTAAACGATACGCAAATGAAAATCGCGGCGGACATTAAACGCCGGGCAAATGAAGGCGATCAAATGGCTGCGTTGGCAGACCCGATGCGCGATGTGTTGGATTTTGCGGTGCAGGAATGTTCTCGGTTCCATTATTCTCAACGGGCGATGTTGGAAATGAACCAATTGGCCAGTACGCCGGATAAAGAACGGGGATCTATTTTATCAACGGCTTTGACCGGAATCGGTGTGTTTAAGAACTCGGCCGTTCGGGCGCGGACTCGGTTTTCCGATTTTACGTTTAGGGATTTACGCGGTATGCGCGATCCCGTTACCGGCGAAATGAAACCGATTTCCGTGTATTTGTCCGTGAACCAAGTGGATGCGCGGGCGCTGTCCGTGATTACAGGTATTTTTATTGAATTGATGTCGTCGTTCCTGATTGCTAATCCGCCTAATTTCGTCGGATCGGATGGTGTGAAATCCGGGCCTTTCCCGGTGATGTTTGTGCTGGACGAATTCCCGCAAATGCCGAAATTGTCGGCTGTGAAAGATGGGCCGGCTGTCGGACGGGGACAAAAGGTGTCTTATTTGTTAATCGGGCAGGATTTGGGTCAGATTTCCGGTCAATACGGAAAGGACGATTTGGAAACAATTATTACGACGACGGCGGCTAAAGTCATTTTAGCACAAAACAATGAACAAACTGCCCAGCGTTTTGAAAAGATGATTGGGACGAAAACGATAAAAAATGTAAGTGTGTCTGCGCAAGAAGGTGTATTCGGTATCAATCCGAAAATGAGCCAGAACGTATCAACGTCTTTGCAAAGCCAGTCTGTAGTCGGGGCTTCCGAAATGATGAGCTTGGATGCCATGAAACAATACGTCATTATGCAAGGATTCTTGAACCGGCCGATTTTGGCAGATTCTCCCAGATGGTATTTGGATAAAGCAATGAAAAAGAAATGTTCATTGCCGGCGTCTCCGTTTGTGCCGTATTGGATTGTGGCTCAACGGGAAAATACGGATTTGGATATGTTAGCCAATTCTTTGAATGAAGAGCTGGTCGAATTGGAGAACTAAATGGTTGAAACGCTTTTTCCGATGACGCCGAAACGGTCTTCTGTTCGTGTAACAGACCAAATGTTGCACGATTTGGCGTATTGGGAAATGAAATTTCAACAAATGAATTTTCCGGGAATGGACTTGGTTGAAGCAACGGCTTATCCTTTGACGTTGTTGGAAAAAGTCAATCGCCGTAAACAGTACAAGCGGGTAAAACGGGATTTTTTAAGATATTTGTCTTATAACTATATCAATGACTTGCGGGCGGCAGGCATTGATGAAGACAGTATTTTTTATTTTAAAAAAGGAATTATGCCCGAAAATTTTAATGTTCATTTAAAAATTCCGTTTGATTATACGGGGCAGGCTGATTTTTCCAACATGGTTTTAATTCAAGACCGGCCTTTCCATGAAGATATCCATCGGTTTATGGATATGCAGATGGAAGGGATGGATGTGAATACGCGGCCGTTAAAATTGTATATTCCGGTGCCGACCGGTAAAGTGTATATTCCGTTGACAATGTATACGGGTTCCGGCGGTAAAGGAAAACATGACCGAAGCGTTTATGCCGGTTTTTCGGAAAATGCGTTTAAAACGTTGGCGCAAAAAAGTATGCCGGGACGGTAAAAAATGATGTTGTTGAAACGCCTTTTAAGTAAAATTTATCGTGTGGGCGCCGTGATGTTTCAGCCGGCCAAAGAAGACGATATTCGATTATTGCGGTTAACGCTCGGGCGTCACAAGTTACCGACTTTGCCGATGGATTATGTTCAGTTTTTAAATTTAACGGACGGCATGTTGTGGAACGGGATGCAGTTTTATGGGGTTCATTCGCATAAAAGGGATAATTTGGGATATACGTTTCCGAGCTTATTGGACGTAAATATGGATTACTTATCCCGTCGACGCCGGCAGAATTTTTTGGTGCTGGGCGAAGTTGATGAAGACTTGATTGTGTATGAACCGAAAGAAAAAACGTATCAGCTGGTTGATAAGATGGACTTGCAGGCCGAATTGAATCTGCCGCGTTTTTTTGATGTGGTTTATTTGTTTTCCGAAGATTTGGTCAAAGAAAATATTCAAGAGGTTCCTTCCAAATGAATATCATTACGAAACATTGGCAAGGGTTGTATTCTCTGCGATTTAGCTTTTGGGTGAATTATGTGGCGCTGAATTTTATATTGAGTTTTGCCTTTGCTTCTTTTTTGCTTTTTTTGATTCGTTCGGGTCATATAACCGGTTTGGAACGGTCTTTAATGAATTATTATCTGATTATGTTCGGTGTTTCATTGTGGCAAGCGGTCGGCGTCTATCGTTCGTCCGTTCGTTATGAAAAATCAACCGGGAAAAAGATGTTTTCTTGGATAGCCAGAACATTGACTTTATTTTCCGCAGGGCATAGTTTCGTGTCATTTTTAATGATTTTAACGTTGCCACCCGCCGCACATCAGGAACTGATTACGCGTCTGATGACGCTTGCAAATGTTTAAGGGAATAAGCGGAATTGCCGGGATACATCGTCACGGCCAGCAATAATTTGAAGTAAACTAAAAGGTCTTTAGGAACAAGATCCGTCAGCTCTTGCCCCATATCCAAATAGCTGTGAATGGTTTGAATGGGAATGTTTGCGAATTGAGATAAATAGCTGTCCGGAATGTGATATCGTTTTTGGTAGTCAATGACTTGAGTAAGAATTTGAAATTTTATAGCAAGTTCCGGAACTGGATTTTTCTGTGTTTTATTATTTAACGCATGCGGCTGTTCGGATTTTACCACCATAAATATCCTCCTTTACAAGAGAGAAAAAAAGATAAAGGATAAAAAATATGTCGTTTCATTTTAATTTTCATACAATAATTATACGAAAATTAACATTACATTGCAAGTTTTAAATGATTACGGAAATCAAAGGTACTCTTTTTAAAAGCAAAGACCTGTCATTTTTGATGAATCCGTCCGCCGGGCATGGGAGCCGGTACGCCGGTCGTTGACGGGAACGAAATCGGCAGATTGAACAATGTTCTGACAGCCAAAAAAGCAAATCCCTGTGCCTCGATATTAGACGTATTCCAATGCAGTTCTTCGCCGGTTAAAACGTCCCCTTTTAACGATTGTTTTAACCCTTTGATAATGGACGGGTTGAATGCGCCGCCGCCGATAACAATCCAAGTTTTCGGATTTTCCGGCAAATAAGAAACGGCATCCGCAATGGATTGAACGGTTAATGCGGTTAAGGTTGCAGCTCCGTCTGCGACACTTGAACCGTCAACATCTTGCATCAAAGAATCAAATTCATCTCTGTCCGCCGATTTGGGTGGTTTTTTGGCAAAATACGGATGCGCTCTTAATTTACGCAAAAGCCGTTGATCTACCATCCCTTTAGCCGCCCAAAGCCCATCAAAATCCATTTCGGCGCCCATGCGGGTTTGCATCCATTGGTCAATCAAAATATTGCCCGGGCCGACTTCAAAAGCAGCTAATTCGCCATTGACGCCGATGTACGATAAGGATGTCAAGCCGCCGATAGATAAAACCGCCAACGGTTTTTCCATATCACGTGTCATGGCGTCGAAAAAAGACGGAAATATCGGCGCGCCTTGTCCGCCGGACGCCAAGTCTGCCTGGTAAAAACGGTTGACAACCGGACGGCCGAAAGTTTGCAACATTGTATCAGCATTACCGATTTGAACGGACAGTTTTTGACTGGGGCGATTCAAAACGGTATGTCCCGGAAAAGCAATCACATCAATGTTCAGCGGATTTTTGTCTGCCATATCCAACAAAGCTTGAACCGTGTCGATATGATGTTGTGTGACTTGACGTTCAACTTCTTTTAAATGGCTGACATCCAACTGGCCTTTTTCTCCCAAAACAGATTTAATATCTGTGCGCAATTCTTCCGGATAAGGACGCGAAATCGATATATCATTTTCAAAAATGTCTACCCCGTCTGTTTTGACCAAAGCCGCATCAACACCGGTAATCGCTGTATCGCTTTTTAATCCGATTGCAACCAATGGGTGAAGTCCTTGTTCCATTTGTTTCTCCTTTTGACTGTTTTTCTTTTTATTATACATGCTTTTTGATTAAAAACTAGACAAGATATGAAAAAAAAGGTAAA
Organism: uncultured Alphaproteobacteria bacterium; assembly: GCA_937935995.1. GTDB lineage: Bacteria > Pseudomonadota > Alphaproteobacteria > CAAHEQ01 > UBA3637 > CALXXA01. Next base: position 7,816 of record CALGXF010000015.1, on the reverse strand, counting down.
AAAGAAACATGAAAATAGTCACTTTTGGATGTCGAATCAATACGTACGAGTCTGCCCGAATCAAAGAGCTTGCATCGGATTTGGATGATGTCATATTCATCAACACATGCGCTGTGACGGCGGAAGCGGAACGCCAATGCCGCCAAACAATCCGGAAATTAAAAAAGGAAAACCCGGACAAACGGCTTTTTGTGACAGGATGTGCGGCACAGCTTCATCCGGAAGTTTATGCGCGTATGCCGGAAGTTGACCGCGTGTTGGGAAATCGGGAAAAGCTGGATGCGGCGGCATTGAGGTCTTCGGAAAAAGAACTGGTCGGTCCCGTTGACGGGGTTGCATTTGATATTCCGACGGTGACGGATTTTGAGGGACGGACGCGGGCTTTTATTCAGGTTCAACAAGGCTGTGATCATCGGTGTACGTTTTGTGTCGTCAATCAAGTGCGGGGAAAAAATAAAGGGTTGTTGCCGCAAGAGGTTATCTGTGAAGCGCGGCGATTGGTCGAAAAAGGATATTCGGAATTAGTCATCACGGGAATTGATGTGACCAGTTATCCTTATGGCTTTTCGGATTTGATGGAGCGGGTTTTAAAAGAAGTTCCTGATTTAAAACGGTTGCGCATGGGGTCGTTGGATCCGGCCGGCGTTGATTCAAAGCTAATCGGGTTGTTCGGTCAGTATGAACAATTGATGCCGCATGTTCATTTGTCCATTCAATCAGGCGATAATTTGATTTTAAAACGCATGGGACGTCGGCATACGCGGGAAGATGTGCTTCTGTTGGCGGCGGCATTGCGTCAAGTTCGGTCGGATATTGTATTGGGGGCTGATTTTATTACCGGTTTTCCGACAGAAACAGAAGCAATGTTTCATCAAACAATGGATTTGGTTCAGGCGGCGGAAATTGAACTGTTGCATGTTTTCCCGTTTTCGGTTCGCCCCGGGACGCCGTCAGCCAAAATGCCGATGGTACCGGTTGATGTGCGGCGGGTACGGGCAAAAGAACTGCGGGCAAAGGGGCAAAAAATTCTGGATAATTATTTGCAAACTCAAATCGGTCAGACGGATACGGTTTTGGTGGAACAGGCCGGCAGCGGATTTAATACGCACTATATGCGAACACAGGTGGATAAAGCAATTGCACCCGGAACGTTTGTTCGGGTCGTGAATAAGGAAGTGAAAGATGGCGAGTTGGTGGCAGCGGCTTAAAAAAGGGTTGGAAAAAACGTCGAGCCAAGTTTCACAGGCGTTGCGTTTTACGCATTTGGATGCCCAGACATTGGATGAATTGGAAGAAGCATTCATTTTATCGGATATGGGTGTTGAAACCGCTATGCAATTGCGGGCATTGCTGGAGAAAAAGAAGCCTCGAACGGCAGAAGAAGCAAAAGAGTTGATTTTTGAAGAACTGGTCAAACGAATGGAACCGGTTGCCAAACCGTTGGTGGTCGCGCGCGATAAAAAGCCGTTTGTTATTTTGATGGTCGGTGTGAACGGTGCCGGGAAAACAACGACTATCGGCAAATTGGCGCAACAGATGAAAGACCAAGGATTGAAAGTTGCTTTCGGTGCCGTCGATACGTTTCGAATGGCGGCGATAGAACAATTACAGGCTTGGGGGCAAAAAACGGGGTGTCCTGTTTATGCCAAAGAACAAGGGGCTGATCCGGCCGGAACGGCTTATGATGCGTTGCAAGCTGCACGCAAAAATGCAGATGATGTCTTGTTTTTGGATACGGCCGGTCGGCTTCAAAATAAAAAAGAGTTAATGGAAGAATTACGTAAAATCATTCGGGTTATTCGAAAAATTGATTCATCGGCGCCGCATGCGGTTTTGCTGACGCTGGACGCAACGGTCGGGCAAAATGCCGTTTCGCAAATGGCTTCGTTTAAAGAAATGACGGATGTGACGGGTATTGTCATGACAAAGTTGGACGGGACGGCCAAAGGTGGTATTTTGGTTGCTTTGGCGGATAAATTTAAAGTGCCGATTCACTTTATCGGCGTTGGGGAAAGCAAAGAGGATTTGCATGATTTTACAGCCCGTGATTATGCGGCCGGATTGTTAGGAATGGATTATGAATAAAATCAGGCGTCTTTTTGAAAATCTTGTTTCGTTAAGTTCAGAGCAAATTGCGTTGATGGGATTGCTCGGCATGGCGGCATTTTTGCACGCGGTCAGCATCGTGTGGACGGATAGCGCGGCGACGGCGCTTTATTTGGGAACTTATGGCCGATTGGATTTAAGCTTTTTGTTTATTGCGGCAGCGCTTTTTTTAAGCATGGCCGGTTTCTTTTCCGTTTCGGTAGAACGACGCTTCGGCAAAGGATTATTGATTTTTACCGTTCTGGCGGTGGCGGTTCAATCGGGCTTGTTATATGCGCTTTACGAGGGATGGAAGCCGTCGTTGGATTTACTGTTTTCCCTGAAATTTTCGTATAGCTTGTTATTAAAGGTCGGATTTTGGGGACTGGCTTTTCGCTTTTTGGTTTTAGATTTGCAATCTAAAAAATTCTTGTGCATTGTCTTGCTGGATTTTTTGGGAACGGCGGTTGGGGGCTTAAGCCTGCCGCTTTTGCTTCAAGTGGCCGACATGCCCATGATGGTGCTGGCCAATATTTTGCTGGGTGTGCTTTTATTCGTTTTATTCCGGTTGATTTTCCACTTTGAGAAAAAAACACCCCAAGAAACGCTTCGCAAAAACGGCGGCGTGGATGAACCGGCTCAATTAAATCTGATGTTCTTAATTTATTGCGCCTCGTTTTTATATGCTGCCGTTCGGTGCTTCGTTGATTATACGTTATGCATCGAATTAATCGAAAGCGGAAAATATATCCAGGACATCGGCCGCATAATGGGGGTGTTATGGGGGACTGTCGGGGCTTTGTCCATCGTCGGTATGGGCGCTTTGTATCGCATCCGAAACGGATTTAATATCCTGCACGGGATGACGGTGTTGGCTTTGTTGCCGGTTGTTACATATTTGGGATGGCTGGCCGGTTTAACATGGATTATCTATTTTGCCAAAGTTGTGTTTGAACTGGTGACATACTTCTGTGTCGGTTATTATTTCCGGATGATTCCAAGACCGTTAACACAGGGCCATCGGTATCGGTTAAAAGTTTTTCGACTGGCTTTGCTGGAACCGGTCGGATTTGGGTTTTCGGCAGTCGTTTTTTACTTTGCAGCCTTTTCAAAAGCATTCGGCGTGTTGGGTGTTTTATTGTCCTGTGCCTTTGTGGCGACACTGTGGCTGACACATATTGAATATGCGCGTGTCTTATTGTCATCCTTTAAAACATTTCGCTGGCGCGGCGGTCGGTTGTTAATCAGTACGCCGAAAGTCATTGCTTTTGTCACGGAAAAAGCCGGCAGCCCGCAGGCCGATGAAGCGATTTACTTCCTGCGTGTTTTGGAAGACGCAAAATATGCCGGTTATAAAAACTTTATCCGCCGGGCGTTGAAACACAAAGATCCGCGCGTTCGCGTATTTGCCTTAAACCGAATTGAAAAAAACAATATCGGCGGGCTGCGTAAAATGGTATCGGACTTGTTGGAAAAAGATACGGATTTAACGGTTCGTCAAACGGCTTTGCGTGTGATGTGCGCTATGGGTGAAAAATACGCGCAGGAAAAAGCGATTTTATACTTGGATGATCCGGATTTGAAAAAGGGGGCTTTGGTCGGTTTGTTAAAAGCCGGCGGAGAAGGGATTCTAATTGCATCGGAAGGCGTAAACAAGTTGGTTGCTTCCAAGGATAAGGCTGACCGGTTGCAGGCTGCCGAAATTTTGGAAGAAAGCGGTGTTAAAGGATTTTATCGGTTGATATTATCTTTGATGAAAGATAAAAATGCCGATGCGCGCCGGACGGCTTTATTGGCAGCCGGCCGTATTCAACATCCGCTTTTGTTGCCATCGGTTTTTAAGGCGTTCGAGCGCATGGATTTGCGGGATGCTGCGTTGGAGGCGTTAAAGGGATACGGTCCCAAAGCTTATCCGGTTATTGAACAAAGTCTGGTGGATGACCGAACGGCGCCGATGATTAAAAAAACATTGATTTCTTATTTGTGGATTTCCGAAGATTTAGAGGCGCAAAAAGTTTTATTACAGGTTTTACAACGTGTTTCGTTCATGGATCGAATGGATGTTTTAAGACATTTACTGGACATGAATTTAATCTGGTCGTCTCGGAAAAAGAAACGATACTTGTTGCCGTTGATTGACAAGGATTTTCGTCAGGCCGTAATTGTTTTGCTGTTGGTCAAAGACTTTGCGTATGCGCCGATTCATGAAGCGGAAGAAGCTTTCCGGGATTTGCGCGATTCTTTGGAAAAGGAATTTTATCAAATCCGCAAAAGTTTATTAATTGAATTAAAGCTGCTTTATCCGGCGGCGTTGTTCCAACAAGCCGTGAACTTGTTGCTTCATTCGTCGGATGCATCGCTTGAACAGCGGGCGGCGGCAATGGGGATTATCGAAGATATTCTGCCCAAGAAGTTACGCAAATTAAAAACGGTTTTAAGGGAAATGCCGATGGAAGAGCGGATTGAAAAAATTCCGTCTCGGCCGCTTAAAATGGAAAAGAGCTTGACGGAGCAGCTGGCATTTGTGATTTCAAAATCATCTTATCGCAGTCCATGGACACGGGCGTGTGCGCTGATGTGTGTCCGGAAAATGGGGGATGTTTCGTTGTTGCCGTATGTTGTCGATTTGCTGAATGACCCCAATCCGTTGTTGCGGCAAGGGGCTGTTTGGGCTTTGGGTCGGATGGGGCTGCGTCCGAAAGCGTTGCGTTCTTATTTGGAACCTTTGAAGAAAGAACCTTATCCCGAAATCCGGGACACAATGGCTTCGGTTTTGAAAAGTTAGGAGAAAAAAATGCGGTTAACTTTAGAAAAAGTGCTTGTTTTAAAAAATATTCCCGCTTTTGAACATGTGTCGGAATCGGCGTTGAGCGATTTTATTTACGCTTGTGAAGAAGTGGCTTATGCGGCGGGAAAAGAAATCGTTGCCCGCGGCAGTGTGAATGACAGCTTATTCATTATTTTGCACGGGATGGTTCAGATAAAAGAAGGAGAAACTGTTGTCAGTGAGTTGGAAACGCGCCAGATGTTCGGTGAATTGACAGCTTTGAATCCGTCTGTTGTTGAAGTGTCCGTTTGTGCGAAAGAGGAAACAATCGCCCTTAAAATGAACAGTGAACGATTGTACGAGATTATGTCGTTGCACCCCAGCATTACAAAAGGAATTATAAAAGTGCTTGTGTCTCGGTTGCAATTATTGGATAATAGGCATATATAATTTTGAAATCAGAGTCGTTTTGGAAAGGAAAGAAAATGAAAAAAGAAAAGAAATCTGTAAAAGTTGTGGATGTTCGAAAAGAAGATACGACATCTAAAAAGTGGTTAGTCGGGACGGCTTGCGTTGTCGTTGTGGCGGCTTTGGGATATTGGGGTTGGACTCGGTTGGACAAAGGTTCCGATACGTTTTTGTTGCCGGTAATGGATAAAAGCGCGGTGGTGGCAACGGTCAGCGGTGAAGATGTGCGGTTGAGCGAGCTTGAAAAAGTAAAGGCTTCCATTCCGCAGTTGAAAGACATTCCGATGCAGGTTGTTTACAGCCAATTATTGGATGCTTACATCAATAACAAAGTCATTTTGGATCAAGCGAAAAAAGAAGGATTGCAAAATAATCCGGATGTGAAAAAGGCTTTGAAAAATGCCGAAGACCAAATTTTGTTTCAAGCTTATCTGGCCAAACAATTGCAAGCACGGATGACACCCGATAAGTTGCAGGCGATTTATCAACAAGAAGTGAAAAATTTTGTTCCGCAAGATGAAATTCGGGCGCGCCATATTTTGGTGGCCACTCAAAAGGAAGCTAACGATATTATCGTCCAATTGAAAGCGGGGGCTGATTTCGCAACATTGGCGGATAAATATTCATTGGATAAAGATCCGAATGCATTGAATGGCGGTGATTTGGGATACTTTACGAAAAACATGATGATTCCTGAATTTGCGGATGCAGCCTTTTCTTTGCAAAAAGGAAAATTCTCGCAAAAACCGGTTAAAACGGCTTTCGGTTGGCACGTAATTAAAGTGGAAGATGTCCGTAAATCGGCGCCGCCGGCTTATGAAGAAGTCGAAGATGCGGTGAAGGCTCGGTTTGCCGAAGTGATGGCTGCGCAAATCATGCAAGAAGAACGCGATAAAGCGCAAGTCAAAATTTTTGATATTTTTGCAACGCAGCAACCGGCAACACAAGCTGCGCCGGCACCTGTTCCTGTTCAACCTGTGGCAGACCCTGCGCCGGTTGAAGCAGTGGATGTCGAGGCTGTTGAAGCGGTCGCTGTTCCGGTTCAAGAATAAGATAAAGACCAAAAATGAAAAGCGGGTTTTAAAGACCCGCTTTTTTTTATGCCTTCTACAAAAGACAGTTTATTTTGTTTTAAAAAGAAAGTAAAGAAATAAAAATAAAGTTTTGTAAACTTAACTCTTGACAACGCTGGGGGCTGGGGATAGATTTAAGAAAAAAAAGAGGTCGGCAAAATGCAAAATTATCAAAAAAACAATCAAGGGCGCAGCATGATTGAAATGCTGGGTGTTTTGGCTATCATCGGTGTATTAAGTATTGTTGCACTGGTGGGGTTTACTTACGCGATGAATAAACATCGGGCAAATACGGTGACACATGATGTCATGCTGTTGGCAACAGAAGTTTTATTGACGGGTAAGGATACGGTTCCGTCTGATTTTTATCCGGCGTCAAATAAACAATTTGACATTGCTTTGACGGCGGACGGATTTGAAATAACGGCATCGGATGTGACGGATGCCGTTTATGATCGGATAGAAGAATTGGTACAAGACCCGATAGAAGAAGTGCGTCGGACAGGACAGGGTGTGACGTACGTTTTCGGGCTTGAGACGAGCGGATCAGGAGGCCCTGCTCCTGATCCGGCCCCTGAACCGGATTTATGTGATGGTCTTGTTTGCCAACATGGTGGGAGTTGTTTAGACGGTGTCTGTCGATGTGTGAATGGCTACAGCGGGACGTACTGTGAGATTGAACCGGATGCTTGTTACGGCGTTACATGTAACGGACACGGGACATGCTCGGAAGGAGTCTGTGCGTGTACGGATGGCTACAGCGGGACGTACTGCGAGATTGAACCGGATGCTTGTTATGGTGTTACATGTAACGGGCACGGGACATGTTCCGGAGGCGTGTGCACTTGTGAAGATGGATATATCGGTGACAATTGTGAAACGGAAGATAAATGTTACGGGGTGACATTAACGGATTGTCAGTTAAGTTGTGACAGTCTGACGGGAACAATAACGAACAAAGAGGATGGTACGGAATGCACCACATCGGACAACGTTGCCGGAACGTGTCAAGAGGGTGTATGTCAGGCGGCTGCCGAAACATGTGGTGAGTTGAATTGTCCCAGTGGATGGAGTTGTAAAAAAGATAGTTCAGAATATTGTGAACCGCCTTTGCCGGAAGGCGTAATGCAGATGACTTGTAAAAAGAACATTTGTATGCCGCTCTTTACGCCGGGAGGCTCGTATGCTAACTATGGATACGGGGGGCTTTATCTGGTTAACAATGATTTCAGTCCGGGTATGGTTGCAGGTATTTATAGCATTGAAGCGGATTATGTCGGAACAGATTGTTCTCCATTCAATGAAGCATTCCAGCCGACATGTGGAATTTTATGGAACTATTGGTTGGAATTTGATGCGTTGAACTAAAAAGAACCGCCTCCGTTATGGGGGCGGTTTTTTGATGGAAAAGAAGCGGGTTTAC
>CALGXF010000014.1 GCA_937935995.1 uncultured Alphaproteobacteria bacterium | reverse complement strand
CTCTTCCGATCTAGAGTCAAGCGAAAAATGCACAAAAAAAGTCTATTTGCAAAAAAGGTTGACTTTTCGGCAACAAAAAGAGTAACTTAAAGTTTGATGGGAGATTTATCATGAAAAAAGAATTTGCTTCTTTGTGTTTTGGGATTTTATTCAGTACCGTTTTCTCTTTTCCGGCGGTTTGCGCTGAAAAAATTTATGCCGGGACAGATATCGATTTTGATGAGAAGGCTTCTTTTTATTATGAAAAACAGACTCAAGAACCCATCACGGGAAAAGTTCTTTATTATAACGCGCAAGGTAACATCATAGCGGAAACATCCTTTAAAAACGGGCAAGCAGATGGCCCATCAAAAACATACCATGCCAACGGCCAATTAAGAGCAGAACGAAATTATCAGGCCGGCAAACCGAAAGGATTATGGAAATTCTATTACGACGACGGTCAGTTAAAAAAGGAAGAATCTTATAAGGACGGAAAGAAGGACGGCCAATGGAAAGCGTATTACGATAATGGCCAGCTAGAAGAGGAAGAATTTTATAAAGATGGAGCTCCCGATGGTCAATGGAAATACTATTACGACAACGGCCAGCTAGAATTGGAAACATCTTATAAGGATGGAAAAATGCTGTGGGAAAAAAAATATTCCGATAACGGCCAACTAAAAGCGGAAGAATTTTATAAGGATGGAAAGCCGGACGGTCAATGGAAATCCTATCACGACAATGGACAGTTAGCATCGGAAGAATTTTATAAGGATGGAGAGTGGGACGGCCAATGGAAAGCGTATTACGACAACGGCCAGTTAAAAAAGGAAGGCGTTTATAAAGACGGAGATATGGACGGCCTGTGGAAAGAATATTACGACAACGGTCAGTTAAAAGCGGAGGATTTTTGTGAAGCCCCCAGTCATGACTGCCTAAAGAAAAGTTATGATGACAACGGCCTCATAAATGACGTTCGTATTTGGTCTTATGGCACACTTAACTGAAAAATAAAAATCCCTTTCAGGTTCCTTTTATAAAAAAGAGGCTTCCATAGCCTCTTCATATAAAATACCCCGAAAAGCGGAAGCTTTTATTTATATTGAAAAAGATTCACCCAAATAAATTTTGCGGACACGTTCATCTTCGACAATTTCAGCAGGTGTGCCTTCCTTTAACATCACGCCATCGCTTAAAATATATGCCCGGTCGATAATGCCCAAAGTTTCGCGAACATTGTGATCCGTAATTAAAACGCCCAAGCCACGATTCTTAAGATGGCCGACTAAATCCCTGATTTCCGCTACGGCAATCGGATCAATCCCGGCCAAAGGCTCATCCAACAAAATAAATGACGGATTAGAAGCCAACGCCCGCGCAATTTCCAACCGCCGCCGCTCGCCGCCGGATAAAGCTTTCGAAGAACAGCTCCGCAAATGCGCAATCGAAAATTCCCCCAACAAGGCATCCAATCGAGCCGCTCGTTGCTCGGGATCCGGTTCCACAATTTCCAAAACCGCCATGATGTTTTCTTCGACGGTCAATCCGCGGAAAATAGATGATTCCTGCGGCAAATATCCAATTCCTAACCGTGACCGTTGATACATCGGCAAAGACGTAATATCAATCCCATCCAACATAATTCGGCCGAAATCCGGCTTAATCAATCCCGTAATACAATAAAAGCAAGTTGTCTTTCCGGCGCCGTTCGGCCCCAATAAACCGACAGCCTCTCCTTGATGAACCGATAAGGAAATATTTTTCAAAACCGTTCGTTTCTTGTACGATTTTCCGATTTCTTGGGCAATTAATCCTTTGCTTTCATCCATTTTCTTATCCGACATTTATTAAAGTTTAATTTACTTTATCTTTTTTTAACTGACTTGGCAACAAAATACCGCGAACACGGCCGGACGATTGAGACGACCCATCCGCTGCATGCATTTGGCTGACCCCGGTTCGCATGTCCATCACAGCTTTAGCCCCCGTCATTTCGCCTTCGTCCCGAACAATGCGCACTTTTCCCGTTACCGTTGCTGTTTGTTTCAAAACATCATAAACGGCTTTGTCCCCATAAACCGTTTCCGTCGGCGTAACGATTTTAACATGACCCGTTGCCGTCATACGCCGCAACTCATATTTGTTTTTCTCCGGCTGCGTGAAATAACCCGTAATCATGTCCGCATTCAGTTTATTGATTTCCTCCGTCAAAGTCGCATTTTCTTTCGCCGTCATCGTTTGCGCCATTTGCCGAACTTCCATGCCGTTCGTCGAGGTAATCACGTATGTCTTTCCTTTTTTATCATCTTTCAACACCAATCGTGATTTACCGAGAAAATCAATTTTATCACCGTTGTCGAACAAATAAAATCCTTCGGCCTTTAAATTACCTTTAGGCCCTTCAATCGTTACCGCAGCCGGACTGGACGCCGTTTCCTCACGGTGGTTCATCGTCACGTTTGATAAATAAGCAACATAACCGTTATCAGCCGTAACTTGAACCTCATCTTGGAAAATTAAAATTTCTTTATCTTGATAAAAAAACGCAAACGGAGACGAAGAAACAATTTTCACACCCGAATTCAACGTCATATGACCGACGGGATCGTCTAACTTAACCAACTTTTGTTCAGGATCGGTTTCCAAAACTTTTTCGGAAATAATGGTAAATGGCTGACCTTTTTTGTCTTCGGATAAAAACTTAACTTTAGCCATATCAATCGAAGCCGTCCGATTAAAAGAAACCATGCTTTGTTTAAACAAAGAATCCAAAAAATCGCGTTGCTTGGCAATTTGCGGCCACAACAACAACGCAGCCGCCGTTAAACCGGCCAACGTCATCAACACCAGTTTCATCCGGCGTACAAAACGATGATGGCGTTTGATTTTCTTGGATGGATTTTTCACCTAAACCACCCCGGCTTGCAAACATCTGTGAAGATGCAACACACCCACCGGATGTTGACCTTCCACCACAAACAAAGTCGTAATTTTTTGATCGTTCATCATCCGCACCGCTTCGGCAGCCAACAAATCTCCCGTCACGGTTTTCGGATGACTTGTCATGACGTCCCCGGCCGTTTGAGACAACATATTCATACTCATGTGCCGGCGCAAGTCCCCATCCGTGATAATGCCGACTAAATTTCCGGCGTCATCTGTAATCCCGACGCATCCTAAACTTTTGGCCGTCATTTCAATCAAAGCATCCGACATCGGTGTATTTGTTTTCACAATCGGCATGTCGTCCCCTTTGACCATTAATTCTTGAGCTTTCAATAACATTGCTCCTAATTTACCACCCGGGTGACGAACCTTATATTGTTCCCGAGAAAACCCTTTCATTTCCAACAAAGTCATTGCCAGCGCATCCCCCAAAGCCAAGCTTAACGTCGTCGAAGTTGTCGGCGCCATCCCGAAAGAGCAAGCTTCTTCAAACGGCGGATAGCATAAAATCAAATCAGACGCTTTGGCCAGCGTGCTTTCACGATTGCCGACCATACAAATCATCGGAATACCGAACCGGCGTGAATAAGCAATAACATCGGCTAATTCTTTAGATTCACCGGAATTGGACAAAGCCAAAATCGTGTCATCGGTTGTAAACATGCCTAAATCCCCGTGGCTGGCTTCGGCCGGGTGGACAAAGAAAGCCGGCGTGCCGACAGAGGCCAATGTTGCCGCGATTTTTTTACCGATATGACCGCTTTTCCCCATCCCTGTCACAATCACGCGACCTTTTGTTTTATACAGCATTTGAACGGCATTATAAAAATCATCGCCCAAGTCGGCAGACAATTTTTTAACAGCATCCGCTTCCATATCCAATACATGCTTACCTACATGGATAATCTCTTGTTTTTCCATTTTTTCCTCTGTTATTCAAAAATCAGTGTTCAAAAATATCAGGATTATCAAATCCCAACAAATCCAATTCTGCCCGAGCCGGAATAAAATCAAAGCAAGCCTGTGCCAACGCGGCACGCCCTTCCCGTTCAAGCAAGATATCCAGCTTTTCTTTCAACTGATGCAGATAAAGAACATCCCCGGCCGCATATCCTTTTTGTTCTTCGGTTAAGTCCGGCGCACCCCAGTCGGAAACTTGCTGTTCTTTAGACAGGGTTATTCCCAAAAACTCCTGACACAACGCCTTTAATCCATGCGATGAAGCGCTGGGACGAACCAATTTATGTGCGATTTTCGTACAATAGACCGGTGCACAGGTTATCCCTAAATACTGTTGAATAGCTGCCACATCAAACCGGGCAAAATGGAAAATTTTCAATAATTGAGGGTCACTTAACACTTTTTTCAAATTTTTAGGTTCAACCCCTTTTTGAATCTGCGTTAAATAACTGTTGCCTTTGCCGTCCCCGATTTGAACCAAACACAACCGATCGCGATGCAGGTTTAACCCCATCGTTTCCGTATCCACCGCTATTGAGTCTTGGAAAGTAATGTGATCAGGCAAATCGCCCTTAAAAAAGAATATTTGTCCCATAAATTTCCTTTCAATAGATGGTGCCCAGAAGAGGACTCGAACCTCCATGTCTTGCAACACTCGCACCTGAAACGAGCGCGTCTACCAATTCCGCCATCTGGGCTTTATAAGACGTTTAATGAGAACAGAAATATCGCGCTTTTGCCCAAATGTCAATCTTTTTTTAAAGGAAAGTTTTTCTTTATTCATCGAGGACTTGACTTATCAAGAAAACAGCCTATAATGCCGATTTAGTTTTCGATAAACAATCATATAAATGGAGTATTTTAAAATGGCTGCAACCACGATGGATCAATTGGTCAGTTTATGCAAACGCCGCGGATTTATTTTCCAAAATGCCGATATTTACGGCGGCTTACAAGGTATTTATGACTACGGTCCTTTGGGGGTCGAGCTGAAAAACAATTTAAAGGCTGCTTGGTGGCGGTCGATGGTGTATGAACGCGATGATGTCGAAGGATTGGATGCCGCGATTTTAACGCATCGCAAAGTTTTACAGTACAGCGGTCATGAAGCGACTTTTACGGATCCGTTATGCGATTGTAAAAAGTGCAAAGCACGGATGCGCGCCGATCATATTAAAGACGGTACATGTCCGAATTGCGGGTCAACGGATTTAACGGAACCGCGGCCGTTTAACTTGATGTTTAAAACGACTGTCGGCCCGATTGAAGACGGCTCGAATTATGCGTATTTGCGCCCCGAAACGGCTCAAGCCATTTTTACGCAGTTTAAAAATGTTGTTGATTCAACGTCTCGCAAAGTGCCGTTCGGTATTGCCCAAATCGGTAAATCTTTCCGGAATGAAATTACGCCCCGAAACTTCGTTTTCCGCGTGCGCGAAATGGAACAAATGGAATTGGAATTTTTTGTCAAACCGGGTACCGATGAAGAATGGCATGAAAAATGGAAAGAAGCGCGTGTTAAATGGTGGGAAGAACAAGGCTTAAAACCGGAAAACATTCACATTCATAAAATCGCGAAAGAAGATTTAGCCCATTATTCCAAAGCGACGTATGATATTGAATTTAAATTCCCGCACGGCATAGAAGAATTGGAAGGCATTGCTAACCGGACAGATTATGATTTAGGAAATCACACCCGTTATCAAAATGAATTAGGATTAACGGCGCATGTTCATGAAAACAAAGACAGTGAAGCTAAATTGGCTGTTTTTGATGATCAGGAAAAGAAATGGTTTGTCCCGTTCGTCATTGAACCGTCTGCCGGGGTTGACCGCGGTGTGTTGGCGGTTTTAACGGAAGCTTACAATGAAGAAACGCTGCCCAACGGAGAAACACGAACCGTTTTGAAATTAAAGAAGCATCTGGCACCGGTGAAAGTGGCTGTTATTCCGTTGAAACGGAACAATCCGGATATCATGCAAAAAGCGCATGAAATTAAAAACATGTTATTAAAAACCGGTATCGGGCGTATCATGTTGGAAGATTCCGGAAACATCGGGAAAGCTTATCGTCGTCACGATGAAATCGGTACACCGTTTTGTGTAACGGTAGACTTTGAAACGATTGAAAAACAACCGGCTACCGTCACAATCCGTGACCGCGACACGATGGCGCAAGAACGCATTGCCGTTTCTGATTTAGCCGATTATTTCAGAAAACATTTCGTATAACCATGATAAAGGAGCCAACCGGCTCCTTTTTTCACAGGTTTGTCCTTTTCCGCAATCAAGTTGTTCTTTAAAAATTTCTTTAACCCATTTTTCTTGCATGCATTGGGGGATTTAACGGCAACACCAAAAAAGAATAAAGGGCAAGTTTCCTTGCCCTTTTCTTTACCGCCCTTTATTTTTTACCAGCGCCGCATTCGAAACAGAAAATGAAACATCGTTTCCACGGGCATATTCCTCTGTCAAAGAATAGGAAGAGGCTTCCCTTGGCGGTATCGTCGGCGCGGAGACTTCACCTTTTGCTTCCAAATCTCGCAAGTTTTCCTTCAATCCGTCAGCATTTTCTTCTTTCTTCAAAGCATCTATAAAAAATTTATCTTCTTTACGATGAGCAACATCGGCCGGTGACTGACCCTCTTCATTCTTTTGATGAAAATCCGCACCATGAGATGATAATAAAGAAAACATAGCGGAATTCCCATTTCGAATCGATGCAATTAACGGTGTATCCATATTGTTTTCCGATTTAATATTCGGACTAACACCTGCATCTAACAGAGCACTTACAATGTCTGTTCGCCCGCTAACAACAGCTTCCATAAAGGTATTACCGATATTTTTCATCATTGCCGTGATATCATTGGTCGGTTCATTGTCCAGTTTAAATTGCGCTTCCAGAACTTGTTGTATCTGTTGCGTTTCTTTGGACAATTCAGGATTTTGCCTTAACATATTCAAGGCATAATTTCCAACCACGCACACTTTTTCCTCTTCTTTTTCAGAAAGGACACGTTCTACTTGCGGAGCGTTTTCTTTTTCAAACTTCTGGTCAACTGTCCAATCATCATTACCGGACCATTGCCAATGCCTGACTCGGTTCACATCTCCATTTTCATCAAAATATTGTTCAATATACCCACCACCATATCGCTTGTCTTTTATTTCACATTCTGCCATTTGTCCGTTTTCATTGAACTTAACGGTTTCTTCAAATTTTTCATTTCGCGTTATCTGCTCTGTAAGGTTACCGTTTTCATCAAATATGAAAGTACGGGCAGCTATAGGAGACGCTCTGTCTTCCCCACTCGGGAACAAGGAAACAGATCTTAACTTTCCGCTATCATCAACGCCACACCGAATGCAAGGCTCTACCCAATTCGAAATGCGTTTATCACGTAACAAATCATAATTCTCATCCGAACGTATCTTTTTTACACGCCATCCATCTTTGCTGGGAACCGGTTTTTCCGTGAAGCGAACTTGATGGCCATTAATCTCATAATCTTTAACTTCCATTTTAATCCTCCGTATATTTTCAAATTTTCATTCACAAAAAGAGAAGTTTGTCTCTTTCTCTTCTTTCATTATACCATACCCCCCCCCAGATC
>CALGXF010000013.1 GCA_937935995.1 uncultured Alphaproteobacteria bacterium | reverse complement strand
CCCCCCAACATCTGTCAAGAAAAAAATGTGCGCCCAAAACCATAAAAAAAAACCGCCCTCTTACGAGAGCGGCTTTTTTTACTTAAAAAATGATTTACTCACCTTCTAAAATATTTTTTAATTTAGAGGAAGCCTCATCAATCCCAATATTTTCGCACGCAGCATATTCATGCGCCAGTCGGTCAAACGCTTGTTCAAAAACCTGACGTTCGCTGTAAGATTGTTCACCTTTATCCGCCGGTTTGTGCAAATCACGCACCACTTCGGCAATCAAACACGGATCACCGGAATTAATTTTCGCATCATATTCTTGACTGCGACGGCTCCACATTGTTTTTTTGATTTTCGGTTTCCCTTTTAAATTTTCCAAAGCCGTGTTCATAATATCCTTTGATGACAACGGACGAAGCCCGGTTTTTCCCATACGCGTCATCGGAATGCGCATAGTCATGCGGTCTTTATCAAAGCTGACAGCAATTAAATCCAATGTTTGCCCGCCTACTTCATCTTGTGTAATATCCAAAACTTTGCCAACGCCATGGGTTGGATAAACAACAAAATCACCCGGATTAAAACGATATTCTTTTGACATTTAACCTTCTCTTTTCTTAACTTTGGACTTCATCATAGCACAAAAAATCAGATTTGTGAAGACAAAAAAACCGGTACTTTAGGTCAGTACCGGCTTGAATACTTATTTCGTGGCAACAGGCCATTCTTTTGCTTTTTCAGCATTGAAAGCAACCCATTTAGCATCCGCTTCGCTGTCATTGCAGATAGCGCCTTGCGGGCATTCGCCGATGCAAATACCGCAGTCAATGCACGTATTCGGATCAACAACAACTTGTGTGTCTCCTTCATGGAAAGCATCCACCGGGCAGACTTCTACACAGCTTTTGCACAAGATGCAAGAATTATTTACTACTGAAGGCATATTTTTACTCCTTTTCAAAAAATTGAACGCCCCTTTATAAACTCTTTTTGCTGAAAAGACAAGTTCATTTTAAAATAATCTTGATTTTTTTAACCGACCCCTCCATATAATCGTATACAAACGGTTATTTTTACTGAAAGGACGATTCATGAACGAAGAAAAGTTATCATTTCAGGCGGATGTCAGCAAAGTTTTAGACATCGTCGTTAATTCTTTATATTCTCACAACGAAATCTTTTTAAGGGAACTCATCTCCAATGCAGCCGATGCTTGTGACAAGTTACGGTATGCGGCGTTAACGCATCCGGGACTTGCCAAAGGCAGATCGTTTCAAATTGATTTAATTCCGAATAAAGAAAAGCACGAATTAACCGTTCAAGACAACGGTATCGGCATGGATAAAGAAGATTTAATTCATCATTTGGGAACAATAGCTCATTCCGGTTCGGCTGAATTTATTCAAAATCTGACCGGAGATTCTCAAAAAGACATTAATTTAATCGGTCAATTCGGTGTCGGTTTTTATTCGGCTTTTATGGTAGCGGATCATGTGACGGTCTTAACCAAAAAAGCCGGAGACAATCTCGGTTGGCGTTGGGAATCGGACGGCAAAGGAACTTTTACGTTAAATGAAGATGACAAAGCGCCAGACGGAACGGCCGTTATCCTGCACTTAAAAAAAGGATTTGAAGAATATACGGATCCCATTCGGTTACGCACGATTGTTCGGCAATATTCCGATCACATTTCTATTCCGATTGTGTTGGATGTCAAAGGGTCAAAAGAAACCATCAATACGGCTTCCGCTTTATGGATGCGGCCGAAATCCGACATTACAGAAGAACAATATCGGGATTTTTATCGTCATTTAACACATGCTTTTGATGATCCGTGGATGACTGTTCATTACAAAGCCGAAGGCGTTATCGAATATACCGGATTGTTATTTATTCCGGGTGCGCCACCGGTCAACTTATTCCAACCGGATCAAAAAGAAACATTGAACTTGTATGTCAACAAAGTTTTCATTTCGAATGAAGTTGAAGAACTGTTGCCGCACTTTTTACGTTTTGTCCGCGGTGTGATTGACACAACCGAACTGCCGCTGAATGTCAGCCGGGAAATGTTGCAACACACGCCTGTTTTAACAAAAATCAAAAAAGGCATTGTCAAGCGGTTGTTGACAGAACTTAAAAAACGCGCTCAAGATGCCAAAGATTACGAAACTTTTTGGAACAACTTCGGCATTGTGTTCAAAGAAGGTTTGTATGAAGATCGCGAACATGAAAAAGAAATTGCCGAACTATGCCGGTTTCATTCTACAAAAGGCGATGAACTGGTCAGTTTTGCCGATTATGTTGCCCGCATGCCGAAAGAGCAAAAAAATATTTATTACCTGACCGGCGATGATTTGTCTGTCTTGCTCAACAACCCGCAGTTGGAAGGCTTTACGGCTCGCGGCATTGAAGTTTTGCTTTTAACGGACCCGATTGACGAATTTTGGCCGCAAGTTTACATGAATTATGACGGGAAACCGATTAAATCCGTAACGCATCCGGATACGGATATTCAGGACATTAAAATCCTCGAAGAAACAACCGGAGAACCGATTGACGCGGCTTTGCAAAAAGTTTTGACGGCTCGAGTCAAAGAAATTTTGGGGACGGAAGTCACGGATGTCGCCATAACCGACAGATTGAATAAAAGCCCGGTTGCTTTGGTTGCCGGCGCGGGACAAATGAGCATTCATTTGGAAAGATTAATGAAAATGCACGGCCAACCGCAGGCTTTTGCCAGCAATCGAATTTTAGAGCTGAACCCGCGACATCCGGTCATCAAAAAATTAGCGCAAGCAATTTTTGATAAGTCCGAACCAGCAAAAGTTGAAGATGCTGTTTGGGTCTTATACGATCAGGCCCGATCAATTGAAGGAGAACCTTTGAAAGATCCGGCCGGATTTGCCCGACGCATCAATGCCTTTTTGGAAAGCGGCTTGTAAACATTTCTCCCCCGTCACCCGGCGGGGGATTTTGTTTGACAAAGCACCGGCGTTATGATAAAAACTTCCTAAAGAACAGGGAGAAATAAATGCTGTCACTTCATCATTCAAAGGTTACCCCCCCCCCCGCAGTGGGTCTAAACAGGGCTTTTTGCCATGTCTTTCCCATTCAACTGCAATGTGTTTTGAAGCCCGTTTTTCTATCATAAAGAAAAAGGAGAAGCGAATGCGGTTTAACATGTTTCCATTCAAAAGAATAATCGGCAAAGTTTGCCATATAGGAACACTTTCACCGGCCGTAAAAGAAGTATCAAAGAAAGGGGCGCCCCGCCGATGCCAAGCCGGCAGAAGTATGGTTGAAATGTTGGCGGTACTGGCAATTGTCGGTGTATTAAGTGTGGCGGCCTTGGCCGGATTGACATACGCCATGAATAAAATCAGAGCTAATGACACCATGCGCGATGTCAATCTGTGGGCTTTGCGCGCTACGGAAACGGAACAAACTTTTCCCGTCGGGCAAACCATTCCGACCGATGACATCGGATATAAATCAACACATGGATATGACATCGCCGCTGTGGCCGCCGGAGACAACTTGTTTGCCGTCGAAGTTATCGGCCTTTCCGATAAAGTTTGCCGATTGTTGTTGGACATGGCCGCTTCCTCTTATGTTGTGGAAGCTACAAATGACGGCATGGGTAACGGAACACAGTTCGATGGAACAGATACGTCCATTTGTCAAACAAAACCTACCCTTTATTTTTATTTTGACAGGAACATGAACAAACCCACTGATGTGTGTTTACCGGCTTGCGCCAATGATGAAACATGTTGTAACAATGCGTGTTATCCGACGGACGGGTTATGCGGGTCGTTATGTGCGTGTCCGGATGGAACAGAATGCAAAGGGGATGGATTATGTTGTTTACCGAACTCGGAGCCCTGTAACGGGACTTGTTGTCCGGCATCGCAAATTTGCATGAACGGAACATGCAGTTGCCCGGAAGGAGCCTCCATCAATGAAGAAGGTCAATGTGTATGTCCGTCCGGTTCAATGTTGGTTGACAACCGCTGTCAATCTGTTCTTTGTACGGGTTCGGGGTCTAACTACACCTGCACGGACATCAACGGCAACCGGTGTGGCACCGGGTGTAATGAAGACGGAAGTACGTGTTGGGTTGGTCACTGCCAAAACTATTGCCCGAGCGGAACGATTTATAAATACTTGCCATCAATTAATTATTACGGATGCGCTCAGCCGACGACAGGTGTCGACTGCTATTTTATAAACGGCAATACATATCGATGTTTAAAAGATGGCCAATTTTGTGGATCTCAATGTCAGGCTTCCGGACAAAATTGCCAAACAGGGGATTGTCAAAATTTATGTCCTGCCGCGGATTCAAACGGCAATTCAATTGAATGGAATTATTCCAATCGAATAGCTGCCTACGCTTGCATCAATGCGGCCACACATATGACTTGCGGTAAATCTTATGACCGTATTGAATGTTACAAAGACGACATTTATTGCGGGTTTTGCGATTTTGCCGGCGAAAATTGCACGATTAACACATGCTCTGAATGCAAAGACAATCAGGAAAAAGTCTGCCCGATTGACAATCCGTCTTGCAGCGAATCAGAAAAAGTTTGTCCGGAATCAAACTGCCCTGCCGGTACAACATGGACACAAAAAGGAAATTACTATGTTTGTGAACGGCCGGATGGATTTTATTGTTATCCGATTGAAAAACTTTACTGGCGATGCAATACGCCTGACGGAAAAATCTGTGGCAGATGTTATGAAGGGTCTGGTCATTCCTGTCAAATCGGATTATGTGAAGACGCATGTCCGGACAATTTAACGTACACATATGCCGCACAAACCGCGTATGGTTGCTATCATGCCGCAACAGGAGTTACCTGTTATCCATACAATCTATACAATGATTCATATACATGCGTTAAAAATAATTTACAATGCCAAACAGGCTGCACAGATTACTATGCAACCGGATGTCCGCTCTGCCTGTCAGACGTAACATGTCCGGAAGGCACGCTTATCAATGACGCAAAAGATACATGTACGAATCCTCAAACGGATGTGGTCTGCTCTATTTTGGGCACGAATGCGCGTACCTGTATGAAAGACAACTTTTATTGCGGGTCGGGTTGTGATTTAAACGGAGAAAACTGCACACGCGGTCTTTGTACAGACTCATGCCCCGCCGGCACAACATGGAGAAGCGTTCCGCCGGCCGGTCTTTATGGGTGTGTCAGTACATCTTCGCCTTCCGTTGCCTGTTATAAATCGGGAAATTCTTTCACTTGTTACAAAGATTGGACACAATGCGGCACAAATTGCACCGATTATACCGGCGCCGGATGTTCGGATTGTCAAGTCGATGAAACTGTCGATTGCCCCGAAGGAACAACTTATCAGCCGACAACCGGACTATGTGCCTCACCCGACAACACCATGGGATGCGTTCAAAATAACGGCACGTGGGAATGTGTCACGTGCGCAACCGGATCAACTTACGGCGATTTAGGCAACGGACAAATGGGGTGTATCAATGATAACGGCACAAAATGTTACCTGGACGGAGATGCCTTTACGTGTTTGAAAGATGACGTCATTTGCGGTACCGGATGTACCCAAACCGGCACAGGCGGAACCTGTGACACCGGATGCGGTTAACTTAAAAAACCGGCAACCGTATTTAAAAAATCAGCAACGGCAATCGGTTTAGCAATGTATCCGTTGCAACCGCCGTCGATGATTTTCTGTTCATCGCCTTTCATCGCAAAAGCCGTAACAGCCACGATTTTCGTATCTTTAATTTCGGGGTCTTGACGAATCAAAGACGTTACTTCCAATCCCGAAATTTCCGGCATTTGAATATCCATCAAAATCAAATCCGGCTTTTCATGTTTGGCAACATCCAACGCTTTGCGGCCGTCTAAACATTGAATAACGTCATATCCCTTTGCTTTCAACAAATCTGAAAACAAACGCATATTCATTTCATTGTCTTCAACGATTAAAATTTTGGACATAGACCTCTCCCTTGAAAAAAAAATAGAATGTGTTATCATAAATTTTATTTCAAAAACATTCAAGGAATTTATCATGACTTGTACAAAATGCCCCCGTTTAGCGGCTTTTATCGAAGAAAATAAAATCAAATTTCCGACTTTTTTCAACGCGCCGGTTCCGCCGTTCGGAGATCCGGATGCACGGTTATTAATCGTAGGGCTGGCTCCCGGATTAAAAGGAGCCAATCAAACAGGCCGCCCGTTTACCAAAGACTACGCCGGAGATTTACTCTATCCGACTTTGATTAAATTCGGCTGGGCCAAAGGGCAATATAAAGCCGATCCGAATGACGGCCTGCAACTAACCGGCGCTTTGATTGCTAACGCCGTCCGCTGTGTGCCGCCGCAAAACAAAGTCACGCCGGATGAAATGAAAACGTGCAATCCTTTGTTGCAAGAACAAATCCGAAATCTGCCGCATTTAAAAATTATCATGGCATTGGGAACGGTCGCCCACAATGCGGTTTTATATGCTTTCGGGTACAAGCAAAGTGCGTACAAATTCGGACACGGCACCGTTCATCACCTGCCCAACGGATTGGTGCTTATCGACAGTTATCACTGTTCGCGTTACAACACCAACACGGGTGTTTTAACCACCGACATGTTCGAAGATATCTTCAGGACAATAAAAGAACACACGCGTTAAATACAGGCTGTTCCGGAAGCATCCGGATATTTTCCGTCCGGGCAAGGATAACATTTTGTCTTCGATATATTCGGAATTTGTCCGTCCGGGCATTGTTGACACGTTGTTCTGTCTGCGCTTGGAATTTGATCGTCATCACAAGCTTCACAGGCTGTTTTATCTGCATTCCGTATGGTATTATCCGTGCATGTTTGACATCCCGAATCAGTTCTGATTTGAGCACTTGAACAACAATATTCGCCTGCCGAACCGCCCGTCGGACAAGTGCAATCCGATGTTATTACTTCATTATAATTGCAATTAGGCAATATTCCTTCAATTTTGTAACATCCTTTAGACCAATGGCAATTGCTGGCAGGGTCGTCCGATTGAACGTGATATCCGCTTTCCTTTGTACGACACTCGCTAAACTCTTCTGTGTTTAATAACCAAGTCCCATAAAGCCACCCGACTTCAGTTTTATCGACGCCTAAAAGATCCGCGCATAAAGGAGAACCCGTTCGACAATTTTCGCCATCATACGTTTGATTAATGTTACATGCCACACATTCTCCATCATAATTTATTCCGCCTACTTCTTCACAGCTGCTCGCACATCTACAGCTATCACCGTCGCCACATGTACCACCGTCGACGTCGACCCACAATGAATATCCGCCGCAGCCACAGCTTCCCCATGTGCCGCCTCTGTCTCCGACTTCATGAGTTGCATTAGAACCGCCGCAATCTGATGAGCAATAAAAGGCTCCCGACGCATCTTTTTTCAATATTTGCATCGCGCCGCAATACTCTTGCGTTGACGGATTATAATAATACCGTTCTCCAACGCCTACTTTATGGAAAGCACAATACCACCCTTCTTCATCAACGGATTCCGAATCAACTTCATAAAGGGGAACCATATAACCGGCTTTATCCGGATTATCTCGATTCACTTTCGAAGAATCTCCAAACTGCTTTTTCCCCCACTCTTTTGTTGTTTGAACACATGTCATGCACGAACCGTCTGGTTTGTTCCAGTAATTTTTACTGTTATCACAATTGCACCACGTGTTATCAATGGAAACTTCTTCATAACCAAGCTTCGTATCACACAAACAGCGACCGTCGTTGTCCCGAAGTCCGGACATACCAATCGCATCCGGGCATTCTTGGACACAAGCACCCTCCTTATTTAAATCATATCCCTCATAACATTCGCATGTGTCAGGATCTCCGTCAATCGGTACGTTTTTGCAAACGCATTTATTTTGTGTTTCATCAAATTCTTTAAAAGCGTCACAAACACACGTACAGGCATTGCCATCCCATTTGGCATCTTCGGGACATGCTTGCGGTTCACACACACAATCGCAGGAAACGGGATCACGCATAAAACCGTCAGCACATGCGGTATAACAGCTCCCCCGGCATTCCGTGTAACCGGGCGCACAAACGCAACTTCCACTTTGGCAAATTTCTTTCGGCCCACACAGGTTGTCATTGTCCTGACATGTCCCGCTTTCACAACTTTGGCATCCGGAACAGTTACAATCTATGGGGTCAACCCCGCTGGACGGTTTACCAGCAGATAATCCGTCGTAAGAAAAAACAAATGTATTATCCGAACCACATGTTGACGACAAGTCAGTCCCATTTAACGTCACACTTTTGGGAACAGGGAAAATCATGTCTTGTAACCGACGACACACCCGTTCAGGAACATGAGACGCAATAATGTCATATCCGTTGCCGGTTGTCTTTTTATGTTGATAAGTAATATTTTCAACGACTTCGTCAAATCCGG
>CALGXF010000012.1 GCA_937935995.1 uncultured Alphaproteobacteria bacterium | reverse complement strand
TCTCCCCCCCAGAGTCAAGAAAAAGATTTATACTTTTTCGCTTTCTTTTCACATTCGGCAATGTTATAAAGTAAAAAGAAATAATGGGGAGAATCGAATGAAAAGCACGTTGTCACCGCAATACATGCATCACATGATGACATATGGGATTACAAATCCTTTTGATGTATTAGGCATGCATGAATCGGACAAAGGCGGTTTATTCATTCGCGTTTGTTACCCGCAGGCACAGGATATTTTTGTCCTTTCCGACGATGAAAAAACAGAAATCGGCCGGATGCAACGCATTCATGATTACGGATTATTTCAATTAAATTTACCGCATGAAAAAAACTTTTTCAAATACAAACTCCGTATTTTGTTCAGCAACGGTTCTTCTTATACGACTTACGACGTGTATCGTTTTCCGCCGGTTTTAAGTGATTTTGATTTACATTTGCTGAATGAAGGCACTCATAAAAATTTATACGACAAACTCGGCGCACATTTAATGACGGTCGACGGCGTGGACGGCGTCTTTTTTGCAGTCTGGGCGCCCAATGCCAAACGCGTCAGCATTATCGGCAATTTCAACACATGGGACGGCCGCCGGCACATGATGCGTCGACGAGAATCAACCGGTATTTGGGAACTTTTTATTCCCGGTTTGGTCGAAGGAGAATATTACAAATACGAAATTCTGGATTCTAAAAATCAGGTTTTACCCTTAAAATCAGATCCGGTCGGTTTTTATTCCGAACTGCGGCCGAATACGGCTTCAATCGTTTACAATCCGAAGCGATATGTTTGGTCAGATTCAGATTGGATGGAAAAACGCAAAAACGATGCAGATCCTTTGCACAAACCGTTATCCGTCTATGAAGTTCATTTAGGATCTTGGCGGCGTAATTCTTTGGAAAACAATCGATTTTTAACGTATCGCGAATTAGCCAAAGAATTACCGGAATATGTCAAAGAAATGGGCTTTACGCATGTGGAATTTTTACCCGTATCAGAACATCCGTTTGACGGATCTTGGGGATATCAAACACTTGGGCTTTATGCACCGACCTCCCGATACGGGTCTCCGGATGACTTTAAATTTTTGATTGACAGCCTGCATCAGGCCGGCATCGGCGTCATTATGGATTGGGTACCGGCTCATTTCCCGAAAGACGATTTCGGATTGTCATATTTTGACGGAACAGCTCTTTACGAACACGCTGACACGCGCAAAGGCGAACAAAAAGAGTGGGGAACTAAAATTTATAACTACGGTCGAAACGAGGTAGCCAATTTCCTGTTAGCCAACGCTTTATTTTGGTTAAAAGAGTATCATATTGACGGATTGCGGGTCGATGCCGTCGCCTCCATGCTGTACTTGGATTACGGCCGGCGGAACGGAGAATGGGTTCCGAATCAATACGGCGGCCACGAAAATATTGAAGCGATTTACTTTTTACGACGGCTAAATGAATGGGTGTACGCAGAACAAAGCGGTGCAATGACTTTTGCCGAAGAATCAACCTCATGGCCGATGGTTTCCCGACCAACATACTTGGGCGGGTTGGGTTTTTCGTTCAAATGGAACATGGGATGGATGAATGATTCGCTTCAGTACATGCGCCGAGACCCGATTTACCGCAAATATCATCAAAGCGAAATGACGTTCAGCCTCATGTACGCATTTACGGAAAACTTTGTCCTGCCGTTGTCTCATGATGAAATCGTTCACGGCAAAGGCCCGATGATTGATAAAATGCCCGGAGACAGATGGCAAAAATTTGCCAATTTGCGGGCTTATTACACATTCATGTATACGCATCCGGGCAAAAAGCTGTTGTTCATGGGCAATGAGTTTGCTCAAGGATGGGAATGGAAATATGATCAAAGTTTAGGCTGGCATTTGCTGCAATATCCGGAACACAAAGGAATCCAAGATTTGGTTAAGGACTTAAATCGTCTGCATACATCGGAACCGGCGTTGCATGAAATTGACTTTGATGAAAACGGATTTGAATGGATTGACGGATCGGACGTTGAACACAGCGTCATCAGCTATATTCGCAAAGCCAAAAATCCGGAAGATTTCATTATTGTCGTTTGCAACTTTACCCCGACGGTTTTGCATCATTATTTAGTCGGCGTGGAACAAAGCGGCACATATGAAGAAATATTCAATTCGGATAATTTAAAATATGGCGGCAGTGATGTGTTGAACAAAGGCGACTTGAAAACACGCGAACCGGGATGGAATTTTAAAAAATACGCATTGGATTTGACTTTGCCGCCGCTCGGCACCATCCTTTTGAAGAAAAAGAAAAAATAAGGAGCCGTATGTTTTTACAAAAATTAAAAGTCGATGCCGGATTTCCTTCCCCTTTGGGGGCTACCGTTTTTGAAACCGGTGTTAATTTTTCACTTTATTCCCACCATGCGGAAAAGATTATCCTTTGTTTTTTCAATCGGTTCGGATATGAAACACATCACATTCCCATGAACCGAACAGAAGATATTTGGCATGCCTTTGTTCACGACATTCATCCCGGCCAACTTTACGGATACCGCGTTTACGGCCCGTATGATCCGCAAAACGGTCATTTATTTAACGGAAATAAATTATTATTGGATCCGGCTGCCAAACAGTTGACCGGCCCGATTTTATTTCATGAAACACAGCTGCCTTATATCGTCGGACACAAAAAGCGCGAATTTTCATTCAGCCGATCCGACAGCGCGCCTTTTATTCCCAAATGCGTTGTTGTTGATGAAAATGAATACCGCGTTCACAAAAGCACAAAACCATTCGTTCCATACGAAAAAACGATTATTTACGAAACGCATGTCAAAGGCTTTACGATTAAAAAAGAAGACATTCCGCGACAGGTTCGAGGTACTTTTTCGGGGCTGGCACATCCGAAAACGGTTGCTTACTTGAAAAACTTGGGCATTTCATCCGTCGAGCTGTTACCCATTGCGGCTTTTAATACGCCGGAACATCTGCTGGATTTGGGATTAAGCAATTACTGGGGATATGATCCGGTTTGTTTTATGGCACCGCAATCAACTTACTTATCCACAGAAAAATTGCTTGAAATCAAAAGCATGGTGCAAGCATACCACGAAGCCGGCATGGAAGTTTTATTGGATGTTGTTTACAACCACACCGGCGAAGGCGGATATATGGGGCCTTTGCTTTCATATCGCGGCATAGACAATGCGTCTTATTATCGATTAATGCCGGATGAACCGCGTTATTACATGGATGATACAGGTTGCGGCAACACATTTAATCTGGCACATCCGGCGGCTTTGCAAATCACTATTCAGGCGTTACGGTATTGGGCTGAAATTTTTGACATTGACGGTTTTCGATTTGATTTAGCCGTTACACTTGGTCGAAACGGTGAAAACATATACACCCCGGATGCGGCTTTTTTCAAAGTCCTGCAAAAAGACGCTGTTCTTTCTAAAGTCAAATTAATTGCCGAACCGTGGGATTTAGGCCCGAACGGTTATCAATTAGGGAACTTTCCGCCGTTTTTCTCCGAATGGGACGGTCAGTTTCGCGATACAACCCGCCAATTTTGGAAAGGCGATATGGGGCAAGCCGGTGCTATGTTGCATCAAATGACCAAACCGCTGGCCGGTTCCAAAAAAGAAAAACACCATGTCCTTAAAAAGGTCAATTTTATCACAGCACACGACGGCTTTACGCTTTACGATTTGGTCAGTTACAACAACAAACACAATGATGCCAACAAAGAACAAAATCGAGACGGAAATAATGCCAACTTCAGTTGGAACAGCGGAACCGAAGGGCATACCAACCATCCGACCCTTATCAATTTCAGGCTGCGCCGAATGCGCGCCATGCTGGCAACATTATTCTTGTCCAACGGCATTCCCATGTTGTTGGGAGGCGATGAAATTCTACGTTCTCAATACGGCAATAATAACGCTTACTGTCAAGACAATAAAATTTCGTGGTTTCACTGGAATAAAACAAAAAAAGCGCAAACAGACATTTATACTTTCGTTGAACGACTTATTCACTTCAGACGAGATCATCCGGATTTAATGGCTTTGTTAATCCAAGCGCCCGAACATTTTCAAGAAGGCTTCATAACGGCTTTAAAGCCGGACGGATCTTTGATGAATGAAAGTGATTGGCAAAGCTTTGTCCGATGCTTTTCCATTTATTTAAAAGACATCCCAAACAAGACTTTTTACTATATCATTTTAAATGCCGCCGACGTTTCAATCGGATATCAAACGCCGCCTCATGATGAAAAAATCAAATGGAAGCTCATGTTTGAAACCTCCGAAACAATCGATAAATTATCAATCCGCCGCGGGCATTTTGAAGTACCGGCTTGGTGCGTCATGGTTTTAAAAGGAACGCTTTAAATTTTTTTCAAAACCTTTTTCATCAACGTGGAAAAAGCATAACCGGACAAATTGTCCGCTTCAACGAAAACGCCGGATTTTAAATCGTTCGGTACAGAAACAACAGTTGTTTCATACATATCCAACGTTAAATCAAAATGCGTAAATACGTGCCGCACGCTGCCGGCTCGTTTAACCCAATCTGCATCAAACGGCGGGATTGAGCCTTCCTCCACCCACGGCAATTCCCACAATCCCGACAACAAACCTTTTCCGGCTCGCTTGGAAATATATAACCGCCCGCCCGCATCACGAATAACAAACACAGCCCCGTGCTTTTTCTTTTTTTGCAATTTTTTAATCACAGGAATTTGTTCGGCAATCCCTAATGCCGCCGCTTGACACGATTGAACCCACGGGCAAATCATGCATAAAGGCCCTTGCGGTTTGCAAACAGTCGCCCCCAAATCCATAATTGCCGACGCATAATCGGCACCATGTTCCAAAGATGTTAACTTTTGCGCCCGTTTGTAAATATCGTCTTTATCAATTTCCGTTGTTATCCCGTCAAGCCGTGCAATCACACGAATAACATTTCCATCCACAACCGTTTCCGGCAAGTTAAATGCAAAAGCACAAATACTGGAAGCTGTATAAGGGCCGATACCGGGCAACTTTAATAATTCATCTCGATTAGCCGGAAAATGACCGCCATATTGCGTCATCAACACCCGAGCGCATTCATGCATTTTTTTGGCACGCGTGTAATACCCCAGCCCCTGCCACATGTGCAGCACATCATCCAAAGACGCTTCGGCCAACGTTTTCAAATCCGGAAACCGTTGCATCCACCGGTTAAAATAATCATAAACTGTTTGAACCGTTGTTTGTTGTAACATAATTTCGGACACCCAGACCAAATACGCATTTTCATGAGCGCCGCCTTTGACACGCCACGGTAAATCACGACCGTTCTGGCGATACCAATCCAACAACTGTTCCGTTAAATTCGTCATTTTTTGTGCTTTGCAAAAATTTGAACTTTTTTGCCGGCTTCATCCATCGTGACTAATACGTCACTACCCGGCTTTACTTTTTCTTGCATGATTAAGAAAGCCAACGGATTTTCAATTTGATGCTGTAACAAGCGCTTCAAAGCACGGACACCGAATTTGGACGTAAACACTTCATCAACGAACCATTGTTTGGCACGGTCGTCTACGGTTAAATAATACCCTTCGGCTGCCGCTCGTTTTAACAGTTTGTTCAAATGAATATCAATAATTTTGCGCAAATGCTCTTCACTTAATTGATGGAAAGTCACAATATCGTCAATCCGGTTTAAAAATTCCGGCCGGAAGAACTGCGTTAACACACTCATCCGTTGGTACGTCGGCATATTTGATGCCACGTTGGACGTCATAATAATAATCGTATTTCTGAAATCCACCGACACCCCTTTGCTGTCCGTTAAACGACCTTCATCCAACACTTGCAACAATAACGTTAAAATATCCGGGTTTGCTTTTTCAATTTCGTCGAACAAAACGACTTGGAAAGGTTTCAACCGCACCCCTTCCGTCAACAAACCGCCTAATTCAAATCCGGGCGTTCCGGGTGGCGGGCCGATTAACCGCGTGACGGAATTTTTTTCCATGTATTCGGACATATCCAGCCGCAACAAAGCCGTTTCATCATTAAACATAAATTCTGCCAAAGACTTAGCCAATTCCGTTTTACCGATACCGGTTTCCCCGATGAACAGGAAAGATCCAATCGGACGGTTAGGATCTTGCAATCCCGAACGAGACCGGCGCAAAGCATCAGCCACCACGACAACGGCGTTATCTTGACCAACGACCCGTTTTTTCAAGTGTTCTTCGGCAGTAGCCAATCTTTTTTTATCTTCTGTATCGACTTTTTCCACCGGAATGCCTGTCCAGTCGGAAATCACGCGCATGCCGAGATCAATCGGCACTTCTTTCGTTTCAACCGGCAGTTTTCCGGCCGCTTTGTCCATTTGCATCAAGCTGGCTGCATCATCCAACAAGTCCAATGTTTTTTCCGGGAAATAACGTTGTTTGATATATCGATTCGTCAAATTAACTGCCGCTTCGACAAAAGCATCGGAAATAACGACATCATAAAATTCTTCATAATTTTTCTTCAAAGCCTGCACGATTTGGATTGTTTGAGCCGCTGTCGGTTCTTCCAAAAAGACCGTTTGCAACATCTGCAAAACCGCCGTATCTTTTTCCAAATATCCACGATAAGCAAACGGATCAGTTTCAACGATGCAATTCAATGACCCGTCCAATAATTTTAACTTTAAAAACTTTGCCGGTTCGATATTTTCCGGACTGACATCCGTCCGAACCAAAAAGCTGACATCTTTGATGTACAGGATATATTGTCCTTTGTTTGCGACAATGTGTTCAAAAATCGCCTTTAATGTTTGAGCATAAGTCCTGTCATTTTCGCTGTCCAACATCAAAGCAGCCACATCCACGCCGACAACATGCTTATTTTTCAACGCATCCGGCACATTTTCGGACGCCAAAAAATCAATTAATCCCTCGACCAAAGCCGTTTTCCCAATGCCGGAAGGCCCGACAATCGCCGGATTGTTTCTGGACTTGCGCAACAAAATGTGAACCAATCGGTTCATTTCATCCGTTCGTCCAATCAAATGGATTAACTTTTCTTTTTTGTTTTGTTCCGTATAATCAATGATATATTTTGAAATATCTGTGTTTGTCATGAAAAGGCCCTTTCTTTTTCATCAGTTTAGCCCTTTTGTCTTAATAAAAGATTAAGGAATTCAGTGCAAAATAACAAGGAAAAAAGGAGTAAGCCATGACATTTAAACGAATTACGGTCTTCGGCGGCGCAGCCAAAAGCATCGACAATCGATACAATGATGCCGCTTTTAAATTAGGTGAAATCATCGGCCAGAACAATATGCAATTGGTTTTCGGCATCGGCGACAACGGCATGATGGGTCAGGTTTTTCACGGTGCTTTACGGGAATGTGCTTCCATTCGCGGCATTACGACCCCCAAATTATTGGAACTGCAATGTGAAAATCCGGGCTTGTTTAAGGAAGGAGAAATTGAAATCGTTCCCAATTTGTCCGTTCGTAAATTCAAAATGTTTGAAGAAGGCGATGTTATGCTGATTTTACCGGGCGGCTGGGGAACTTTGGACGAGCTGGCCGAATTTTCGGTTTTAATTCAAACGGGTGAAATTCCCAAAAAACCGTTGGTATTTATTAATTTGCAAGGATTTTGGGAACCCTTTAAAGAACAATTAAAACGCATGTACGAAGACGGCGCATTGAATAAAGAAAAAGCCAATTATGTCGGCTTTGTAGATACGGTTGAAGAAGCATTACCGGAAGCCTATCGCATTTACGAACGATTACACGGATAAAAAAGGAGCCGATCGGCTCCTTTTTTAAACACAACAATATTCAAGATTCAATCACTCCTGAACGACGCTGATGCACAAGGTTTCTTATCATTTCTCAGAATATATACATTTTGTTCCGTCTTCGGAAACAACCCCTTCTTGACACAATCTGCAATACTTGCCATCAAAGTAACGATTTGGACAACGCATACACTCTTCTTTTGATGTTGGTTTGACGAGGTCTCTTCTATTACATTTACCGCACTCAAGAGCAAAGCTATTCATGAACAGAAAATAATTATCTCCACATCGATGGCATTGCTCCGCTGTCGTAGTGCTAAAGTCAGAGAGCAAGTCGAAGATACCCGACGGACACTGGCTACATTCACCTCTAGATTTTATAATTCCATGTTCAGAATGCACAAGAGGCCACTCACAGTAATATCCGGAAGGGCAATCATGGGATGCATCGCATTGTTTTATTATTTCTCTAAAAGAAAACTCTATTTCGTTTTCTCCCTCCGAACAAGGAAGAGAATCTGAGCTATAGTCAGGGGACTTAACTTTAATTTTCACGCCTTGAAGTTTTTTCTTAACCATCTCTTCACACAAGCGTTTTGACACTGGCTTTACCGATATCTTTAAACCGCTTATTGAGCTTAAAAAGCCGACATAAGAAAAATCTTTTTGTTTTGTTAAATAGGAACCGAGTCCCCTTTCTTCATCAAGCTGCATATCGCCGATTAAATCGTCCTGAACAATGCGCGCACACAATTGAACATTTTCTATGACTTGGTGAGCCGTGTACTTATTCATCGAATATGTAAACCCGAAAAAGACCACAATGCCTAACACCTCGACAATCAATAAAATACCCAACATCTCCAACAAACGATAACTACGTTGTTTCATTTGTTTTTGGTTTTTATTTAACTTTATTCGATAAGTCATCCATCATTTCCTTGTTCTTTATGAACTTTAATCAGGTTTTTTTCTTTTTTTACTCCATACGTACAAGTTTATCAAGCGGAAAATGCAGTCGAAAAATCATAAAAAACAGTTTCTCTTACCAACAAATGGGGTAATAGTTATAGAGAGAACCACGACCTTCGGTGCGAACCTTTCCCTTAGATAACTCAACAACGACTGCATGTTCAAGGCCATACGGAAGAGAGGACCAAACTGAAATGTATGGTGCTGAAGTATCATTCACGTTAAGGCACTTTCCGTCCCCAAAATTTCCGTCCCATTTTTGCGTGTCATCAATATCACATATTTGCTCTATTGTTGCCAAACTGCGTCCTTGTGCATCACACCATGCAAAGGCCGAGTACCAATTTATCGCAATGTTGCTTATACAATATACGTGCCCATTTTTTCCGGTTAGTTCCCGTCCTTCTGCACAGGCCGCATCAACCGATGTAGACATCAGCAACGACAAAACCAACCCCAAACAAATCCTTATTAGTCTTTTTTTCATTCTTTTTCCTTTCTATTAATTGATAGGGCAGACGGCCGTGTTATTATTCAATTCCAAACACACGCCGTAAATCAAAGAAGCTCCGGATAACGACGTGTTACATGTATCACTGGACCAGCGCAACAAACAATACTGACCGGCATCGCAGGCTTGTCTGGCACGAACTGTCGGCAACAATGTTTCTTCATACTGGTGACATTGGCTATACAGCATAGATAAGGTTGCACACCGTCCGTAAATTGTTGGTGCGCCGGAAGGGTTAATCTTTGTGGAGCAATCATCCTGCGCCCAACTTAAAATACAATATTGACCGGACGGACAAGCCATTTCGACTGTCATTTCCACTGAAACCGTATTATCCGATGAAACGCTTTGCGATAAATGATACGCACAATCGGCATAATATTCGCCGCTCCCCGTCGGTTCTTCATACGCATAAACGCAAAATCCTTGCGCCGGAACACATTGCGTCCCGTTAAAGTAATAATCTTCTGCACAATAACACGTACCATCCCAAAGCCCGGTAGCTTTAAGACAACAATATTCTTCCGTGATGTCTTCTATTTCCTTGACAACCGGACAAACCATTTCTTCACACGAACCGGCGGCCGACATCTCATACCCAAAATCACACACACAACCCGCCGTTAATTGACAACGCGCATGGTCTGGGCAATCGCAACCCATCGCTTTGCCGTATCCAAATATCATCTCGTTCTTATCCGATGAACAGCTCGTCAGTTGAACATAATCATCAACTGCATCCGACCATTCCAATAGAACAAATGAACCCGTTTCCATCATCGTTTGTAAAATCCGACACACCGATTCAGGTACTTCATTCACAATGACAATATCTGTCCAAGAACCATCTGCCGTCGATACCCGTTCCGTTTCAACAACAAATCCCGACTCCGGTTTAAAAGAAACCACATGACGTCCGAAATTCATTTCCTTTTCCGACGCTTCCATGTAGGCCAAAGAGACATCCGATAAAATAAAGTCTGCCGATGCTTTGCGGCGCGCATACACGAACCCGGCCAAAGCCCCGATAACTAAAATCCCGACCAGTGCCAGCACCGCCAGCATTTCTATCATCGAACGACCGATTTGTTCTTTTCGCATGCGCTTCTCCT
>CALGXF010000011.1 GCA_937935995.1 uncultured Alphaproteobacteria bacterium | reverse complement strand
TCCGATCTGGGGGGTAACTGTTAAGCGATGCAAGATAAAGTTCATTTTTATTCCCTGTCCTTTTTGAATCTTATACTTCACCCGGTTCGCCTTTGTCAATAAAAATGAATATCCAATCGTAAAATAATGCTCACAGTAAACAGGACATAATAAAAAATCCCCAGCATTTGCCGGGGATTTTTTCTGAATCGGTAAACCTATTTATCTTCCGCAATACGGGCAGCTTTCCCGAACAATTTACGTAAGTAATAGATTTTAGAGCGGCGGACTTTACCCGGACGCACGTTTTCGATTTTCGCTACATTCGGAGAATACAGCGGGAAAACACGTTCCACGCCTTCACCGAAAGAAATTTTACGAACGACGAAAGAAGAGTTTAATCCATCGTTGTTCCGTGCAATGCAAACGCCTTCGAAAACCTGAATCCGTTCGCGGTCGCCTTCTTTAATTTTGCAATGAACTTTTAAAGTATCGCCTGCTTTGAAGTCAGGAATATCTTTTTTCAGTTTGTCCATTTGTTCTTTTTCAAGAGTTTGAATGATATCCATTTTTTATCCTTTCTTTTGTTGAGACGCCTCATAAGCTTTCCACAAATCAGGCCGTCTTTCTTTCGTTAATTGAATTGATTGTTCTTTACGCCAAATTTCGATATTTTTGTGATGCCCGGAAACCAACACGTCCGGAACCGATAAGCCGTTCCAAACTTGCGGGCGCGTATATTGCGGGTATTCCAACAAGCCGTTGGCAAAGCTTTCTTCCGATAAAGAATCGACATTTCCCAATACATGCGGAATGTATCGAATCACCGCATCCAGCATTGTTAACGCTGCCGGCTCTCCACCGGATAAGACAAAATCACCGATGCTGATTTCTTCAATCGGCCAGCTTTGTAAAATCCGTTCATCAATGCCTTCAAACCGTCCGCAGATGATTGTCAGATTTTCTTCTTTAGCCAATTCAACCACGCGGTTTTGAGTCAATGTCTTGCCGCGCGGGGACATGTAAATCAGAGGTCCCGAAACGTAATTTGCTTGAATGGCCGCATCTAAAACATCCGCTTTCATCAACATGCCGGCACTGCCGCCGAAAGGCACATCATCTACCGTTTTATAAGCATCTGTCGCGTAATCGCGAATGTTGACGGCTTTTAACGAGAACAGGTTTTCTTTCATGGCTTTGCCGGCCAAAGAATAACCCAAAAATCCCGGGAACATTTCAGGGAAAAGCGTTAAACAGGTAATGTTCATGCTTCCTCCTTTGCAAAATCAGGGATAATCACAGTTATGGTTTTGTTTGCCAAATCCACGGTCGGAACCGTTTCATTCGTAAACGCAACCAAAATGTCAGACCCTGTTTTTGTTTCAATGACCAAGATATCGCTGGCACCGTAATTTTCAACAGACTTGACCATTCCGATAACGGTTTTGTTTTCGTCCATAACCGTCAATCCCATCAAATCGCAATAATAATATTGTTTTTCTTGAGTCGGCGGCAAGTTGTCTCTGTTGATAAAAAGCTGTGTTCCGCGCATGTTTTCAGCCGCATTTCTGTCCGAGATACCGTCAAGAGCCGCAATAACTTGCTCTCCTTTGACGGAAACAATTCGAACAGCCATCGATTGACCCGTTTGCGTGTAAATCGACCCATATTGTGTCAGCGCACGCGGGTTTTCCAAAGAGGTGTTGATTTTCACCATCCCTTTAATCCCGTGCGGGGCAACAATCTGACCGACTTTTACCAAACGTGTCATGGCGTCAATTCCGAATTAAGCTTCTGCCGGTGTTTCAGCAGCCGGTGCTTCTTCAGCAGCCGGAGCCGGTTCTTCCGCCGTGGCTTCTTCTTGAGCCGCTTTAGCAGCTTCTTCGGCTTCGCGTTTTGCTTGTTCTTCCGCTTCTTTCTTGGCTGCTTCGCGTTCGGCTTGTTCTTTCAAGCGTTCTTGCGCTTTTGCTTTCGGAGCCGATTTTTTCGGTTGTTGTTCGTTGGTTTTAATAACCGGCGCTTCAACCAAACCAAGTGTTGCAAACAGGCGAGTCAAACGATCTGTCGGTTGAGCCCCTTTGCCCAGCCAAACTTTAACTTTTTCCACATCAACTTTTAAATGTTCCGGATGGTCTTTGGCAACCAACGGATTGTAGTATCCCAATTGTTCGATGAAACGACCGTCACGCGGAGCGCGGCTGTCGGCAACAACGATTTTATGGAAAGGGCGTTTTTTGGATCCGCCACGAGCTAATCTAATACGAACTGACATCTATTTTCCTTTCTTGTTTCAGTTAGTTACATGTTAAAAGGAGGAAATCCCCCTTTGTTCATCAAGGGGTTTCCGCCAAATAACCCTTTCATTGCTGAAAGAGAACCCAGCGGTCCCATTTTCTTGAATTTTTTCATGGCTTGCGCCATTTGTTCATACTGTTTCATGAGCTTGTTCACATCATTCACAGTTACGCCGGCTCCTTTAGCAATCCGCAATTTGCGAGATGCTTTCAAGATATCCGGGTGGCGCCGTTCGAACGGCGTCATTGACAAGATAATCGCTTCTTGTCGTTTAAAAATGCTGTTATCAATGTTGGCTTGTTCAATTTTTTCGCGGAATTTAGCCATGCCGGGTATCATCATCATGATGCCTTTGACATCGCCCATGTTTTTGATTTGTTGCAATTGACCCAACATGTCATTCATGTCAAATTGGCCTTTCATCATGCGTTCGGCTGTTTTAAGAGCTTCTTCCTGATTAATCTTTTCCATCGCGGTTTCGACTAATCCGACCACATCGCCCATGCCTAAAATCCGCCCGGCGACGCGTTTGGCATCAAATACTTCCAAAGCTTCCGTTTTTTCGCCCACGCCTAAAAATTTAATCGGGCAACCGGTGACGGCTTTCATCGACAAAGCAGCACCACCGCGCGCATCTCCGTCGACGCGTGTCAGAATAACACCGGTTAATGGCAACGCTGCATGGAAAGAGTCCGCGACATGAACTGCATCTTGTCCTGTTAAAGAATCAACTACCAACAATGTTTCGGTCGGGTTTGCTTTGGCAGCAACTTGTTTGACTTCATCCATCATGTCATCATCGACATGTAATCGGCCGGCGGTATCCAAAATCAAGACATCATAGGCGCCTTTTTTGGCCTCATCCAACGCTCGCTTGGTAATATCCAACGGTTTTTGTCCGGCAATAATCGGCAACGTGTCTACACCGATTTGTGTTCCGAGACCGGCTAATTGTTCCTGTGCCGCCGGCCGGTAAATATC
Organism: uncultured Alphaproteobacteria bacterium; assembly: GCA_937935995.1. Classification (GTDB taxonomy): domain Bacteria; phylum Pseudomonadota; class Alphaproteobacteria; order CAAHEQ01; family UBA3637; genus CALXXA01. The sequence continues at coordinate 61,671 of CALGXF010000011.1, read as the reverse complement.
CAAAGACGCCATCAACACTTTTTTACCGTCTTTTTTCAAGCGAACGGCCAGTTTAGCCGAAGAAGTCGTTTTGCCGGAACCTTGCAAGCCGACCATCAAAATCACCGTCGGGGAAAGAGGTGAAAAATTCAAAGCGCTGTTGTCATCGCCCAATGTTTTGACCAAAGCATCATTGACAATTTTAACAACCTGTTGTGCCGGTTGAACGGATTTGATGATGTTTTGACCGACGGCTTGTTCTTTGACATCTTGAATGAACGATTTGACAACGGGCAAAGCCACATCAGCTTCCAACAACGCGATTTTGATTTCGCGCATGGCTTCGTCGACCATTTCCTGCGTTAGAATGCCGCGACCTTTAATTTTGTTTAAAATCTGACCCAAACGGTCGGTGAGTGTATGAAACATGTACGCCCTTTAAAAGCCTATAAAACCAACAACACCTGTGAGCGTATTCGCCGGCAGGTGGATCTCCGCAGAGACTGTTTTCTCACAGTTCTTGGAAAATGTGAAGGCATTATGCCGGATTCTTTTTAAAGAGTCAAGTTAAATTTTTGCTTGACATTTAGTGGGGGGGGGGGGTAGCGTATACACCTATTTGAACGGAAAATAAATAGGAGAAAATAAATGGATTTTAAAACCAAACAACACGGCCGGACACTTTTGGAAATGTTGGCTGTTTTGGCGATTATCGGGGTGTTAAGTGTGGCAGCCTTGATGGGATTTCGATATGCTCTGGATAAACACAAAGCCAACAGCATTTACCATGATGTGCATTTATTGGCATTGCATGTCATGGACACGGGCAAAGATACAGTGCCTTCAGATTTTTACCCGCAGTCCGGCATGACATTCGGGATTGATACGACAACATATGCCAATGGTTTTGTCGTAACTGTATCGGACGTATCGGAAAAAGTATGTGATAAAATCATGACTGTTGATGATACGTCGATAGAAGAGATTTATGTTGGTTCGGAAGGGCATACGACTTGTTCAGGTTCCCAAACGATGGGCTTTATGTTTTTATACGATGGTTCCCTTTCATCGGGCGGGACATCCGGCGGTTCAGGCAGCGGAATGGAACCGGAAGACCTATGTGAGAATATAACGGTGACGCAAGATTGTAATCTGACAGAGAATGTGATGGATGAAAACGGTTGTGTGACGGTAAAGAAAATCACATGTGCAGAAGATACGTATTGTTCTGTCAGTACATGTGAACCATGTCCGGCCGCGGAAACTTGTGACGGAGAAAGTTGTTGTGCTTTGACGGGGCCGGAGGATGTGTGTGGTCGTCCGACAAAAGAAGTCGGAACAATAACTATTTTGATTGACGAAGCCTTGAATGAACATGGCTGTTGTTATCATCCGGGAACGACGCAAGAAAGTTGTTCGTTAAATCCGATTACGCCGCCAAAATGTACACCGACGTGTGATGGAACATGTCAAAGTGACGGGACGTGTCGTCCGGATTGTGAAAATGGTTCAACGTACAATGAAACGGCGGGTCAATGTTGTGAAGAGTTAACGGCGACGGCATGTCAAACGGTGACGGTGGCCACGAGCGGAACTTGTCCGACATTAACGAATGTCGCTGACGGAACCGCCTGTACGACAACCGACAATCAGTCCGGGACATGTCAAGCAGGCGTATGTATCGGAACAGTCTTTTGTGAAAATGGTGATATTTATACGCTAAATAATGGGGAGCAATTTTGTAGCGTTGAGTGGGAAAGTGCTTGGGATCCGAATACATATGAATACTTGTCGCCTGTAAGTAATATTGTCACCGCGTGTGAGGAACAGGGATTAAATATGGCAACTTTAGAAGAGTTGTGTCCTGATTGGAATGGAACCGTTTATTACGGTGGTGAACAAAACTGTCCCAATGTAACTCTTGGGGAGGGCGGACATTTTATTTGGACAAATGTTTCTTATAAAGAAGACTACCTTCTAGCTGTTACTTGGGATGGATTCGTTACAAGTATGCCATATAGTAGTGGCATAGGTTACGCTTTTTGTAAGTAATCTATATTTAGGAAATTTCGTATAAAATGAAATGTCTTAATTGAAAATATTTCTAATAATACCGGGCGTCAGAATGCTTGTCGGATTAAAGGATACGTCCGCCTCGCCGGGGCGTCCGGTTGCTTCAAATGACAGACCGAACAGACCGCCGCCTTTGTCACCGGAAAACAATCGGCCGATGAGGGGGATTTTGCCGGGCAGGCTGTTAATGGCATAAGCCGGAATAACGCTGCCTTTAAAATTCATTTGGTCATATGTCAATGTTCCGCTCAATGTAATGCCGAGCGTTGTTCCGGATGCGACGGCGTCTTTAATCGTCAAGACATTTTCCGGTGTTAACGTAAACGGAATGGTTGCTTTTTTAAAGTCAATCGTGTCGCCCGTAAAAGCGTCTAAAATACCTAAAATCGTTGCGGCTTTCATTAAAAACGTCGCACCGGTCAATTGATATTTTTGAACATGAATTGTTCCCGAAAGCGTTCCTTTTGAATCTTGTTTAATCGTCGATTTCAAAGTCCCCCCTTGAATACGAGATGTATAACCGGCTTGTTTTAAAATTTTGCCGATATTATCCGATGAAGCGATTAATTCTTTTTGATTTTTATCCAATTTGAACCTGATATTATCCGAATCGGCAAAAGCAACGGCATCAATTTCTTGCCACATATCGTTTTCTTTTCTTAAATGAACTTGAACGTTCGTCAACGGCGTTAAGGGCGATAAATATAATTTGTCCAACTGAATTTTTCCGGTAAATGACCGAATACGATGAGCCTGTTCTTCCGCAACTTCTTCGGGCGTTTTGGGCTCATTTAACCGGCGTCCGTGAGCGGCTTCCGTTAAATTAAGCGCTTTTCCTTTGACTTCAAACGTAACCAAGTCATTTTGATCTCGTTTGAATAAAACGGAAGCGTCATTTCGCGGTGCTTTAATCGTGTCAAAACGAAAGGATGTTCCGTTTTTGAAAGAGGCGTTTCCTTTAATTTGTACTTGATCTTTTTCGGCCGTGAAAGCAATCTTCGGAATGTCCGTCAACGTGTTGTTTTTCAACACAAACGTTCCGGTCAAAACAGAAGGGTCTTTCGGATTTTTAATATAAGAAATCGGCCATAAATTAAGCGTTGCCTGTGTCATGTCTGCTTTTAAATTCAGTTCCGTTTCGCGTTTGTTTTTTTGAATAACGGTTAAATCAACATCCAACGGCCCAGCAATGAAGTCAGGCAATTCTTCCGAGAAAGGTGCCAAGTCAGCGCCTAAAAGAACCGTTTGAACATGACATTTGGAATCATAAGACCGCGATGGCAAGAAAGATTGCGAGCAGGCCAAAATAGATTCAAATTGTCCGTTTAAGAGCGCTGTGCCGGTGACGGTCAAATCATCATTTGATGCTGTTAATTTTAAGGCTCCGTTATCTAACGTGAACGGTGTGTCCATGACCGGCATTTGAACGTCTTTTAAATCCGCCGTGACGGAAACTTGAACATCTTTGAGTTCAATATCTTCATCCAACGGAAAATCTAAAATCAAATTCGTTGAACCGGAACCTTGAACTGTTTTCGGGTTGATTTGAAATTCATCAGCGAAATAAAGCGGCGGCTGGTTGATTAACGAAAGTGCTTCATTGAGCGGGCCGTGCGCCGATATTTCCATGTGGGCAATCGGGTCATCTCCCAATAGCTGCGTTAAATTCAATAACGCGCGGTCAAGGATTAAATTCCCGCTGACGCCTTTTGTGGCTTCGATGTCGACGCGCCCCAACTGGAGAATAACTTTGCCGGAAGCATGCTCGACAATCGGCATGTGTTCCATGTACCGAACCGTTGTGTCTTGAACGTCTAATAACCCTTTGACGGACGTTAATTCTTCGCCTTTTAACGTTAAAACGAAATGAGCGTCATTCACCATGCCGCCGGAAATATTTTCTTTGACCCAAGCATGGGCATCCGGGCCCAAAGAAGACGGCCAAACATCAGGAACGGAGAGAACCGGCACATTGTGTACGGAAGCCGTGAATGTTGTTTGAACTTTGGAAAAATCATTTGTGTCTAAAAAAGAACCGATTCCGGTTGTCGTTGCGGCAACTTCTGCCGTCGGCCCGCCGATATCAACGAAAGAATCCGACATGTTGAGTTGTTCCATGTGTGGCGTAAAAGCACCTTTAACCGCCATATTTTGGACGGAATAGTAAATATCCAGCGGTTGAGGCAGATAAATCGTCCCGGCATGGTTAAGGGTTGCCGAAAAGGCTAAATTGTCAACGATATAGCGCAGGCCTTTTTGCCGATCCGCTAAATTCAAAGCCCCGTTTACCTGTCCGTTGACATTTAATTGCAAACCTTTGAAAATCGGCAAAGTGAAAGCCAACTGTGTCACATCAAGTTCTTTAAAATTGGCTTCAAACGACAACAATTTGTTTTGGGTGTTGTATAAACCGGTCAGCCAAAAAGGCGTGAATTGACCGTCTATGTATAAAGTTGTCGTTCCTTGAATATCCAATTCATCTTGACTGCGTTTTTCCATCGAAAAGTTAAATTCCGGAATCATAACGGATGTATTTTGGGATTTCATATCCAAAACGAACTCACCTTTTTCAATTTCAAAGTGGTCTAAAGAAACCATGTGGTTTAAAATAAAAGTGATGGAATCAATTATCGCTGTCGATGCGGATGCGGAAGATGGAGCCTTTTTTTGTTTTTCTGAAACAAGGATGTTTAAATATGGTTTTTGTAAATAAAGGGAAGTCGGGATAAAGTCGCCTTTAATGAGGCCTAAAATGCTTAAAGAAACGTTCCCTTCGGGGATGAATGCTAAAATGGTATCATCCGGCCGGTAAACGGTCAAATTGGTGACTTTGATATCTAATAAATGACCGCGTTTTAGGGCCAATTCCAAATAAGCTTTATCAATCTCGACGGTTAAATCCGACTCTGTGGGTGTTAAAACATCAGCCAAAATCGGTGCAACGTATTTCAATTCAACGGGTTCTTTGGCTAATCGCCAAACGCCCAGAATAAACAAAACAAACATCAACGCCAGCACGATTTCTATCAAGCGCCAGATGAGTTTTGCAATCATATGAAATACTTTGCTTTTTTTCATTTAATGAACCTGTTGCCCAAAGACATTTTCCATGAAAAATAAAGCAAAAAAACAAATGATGGCAGCCAAAACGGGCGTCCAAATCCATGCCCGCATCACGCGGTACAGTTCATAAATTTTTAAGCCTTGCCCTTTTTTATTTAAAGAAACGCCGACAACCCCGCCGATAATCGCGCCGGCGCTGGATAACGGAACCAACGGAATCGCCGGTAATCCGTGTCGGGTTAAAAACAAATGCAAAGACGTTGATGAAAACAAAAATAAAACCAATGCATGCGCCATGACAACAACCCAGGCTTCAATCGGCGACATTTTCAACATGTTATTGCCGACGGTTTTAATCACGTCATGTGAATAAGTATAAATACCGACGGCGATGGCAATTGCGCCTAATAAAAAAAGTTGCTGATCCGATGAAAAGACAAACAATCCGCCCACTGGAATAGGCTTTAACGGGACGACGGACATGAACGGTCCCATGACATTGGCGATGTTGTTGGCTCCCAAGCTGTATGCAGAGAAAGCCCCGGCCAAAATTAAGCCCAACCGTGTGTAGGCATCTCGATATAAAAGCGGAATCGGTTTGGCCTTTAAATATGTTTTAACCCCCATCATCAGCAAAAAAGCAACAAGAGCCGCTAACAATGGGCTGGTAAACCATGAAACAACGATTTCGGTAATGATAACAAGGTCAACATGCGTGTGGCTGTAAATGCTCCATCCGACGATGCTGCCGACAATAGCTTGCGTGGCTGAAACAGGGATGCGCGCCTGTGTCATTAACAACATGGTTAAGGCGGCTGCCAATGCTGTCATGAACGCGCCGGGAAGCGTATTGATTTTTCCCAACCCTTCCAACGTTTCGGAAACACCCTGACCGCTGATGACGGCACCTAAAATGACAAAGACGCTGGCAATAAAAGCCGCCTTTTTGAATGAAACCATTTTCGTGCCGATAGCCGTGCCGAACACACTGCTCATGTTATTGGCGCCTAATGTCCATCCCAAAAATAATCCGCTACTCAAAAAAAAGAGAGTTGATATGTCCATTAAAATGACCTCTTAACGGCAATAACGGTTAAGGCATCAGCCACATCTTCCGCAATATCGGAAATGTCTTCTATCGCTGCTTCAAATGATTTAAGCTGCAGTTTATGAGCCAACTCCAATCCGGGATTGTCAAAGATTTGGCGTTTCAAATCAGTTCCTTGTAAATCGGCCTGTTTTTCAAAAAACATGACTTTGTGGAGCGTGTTTTCAATTTCTCCGTTCATCGCAAAAAAACTGCGCGATGAAGCAATCAAAGCTTCGGTACAATCAATTACCGTTTGGGTCAGTTCTTTAAATCCGATATGGTAATTTTCCGGAATGATGGGTTTTTCAATCGAATACATGAACAGGCTGCTTTCGTATTTATTGATGACGCGGTCAACGCCTTCCAATAATTCCAAAACATCCGCTCTGGAATCCGGCAGCAAGGTGTGTTCATAAAGCTGTGATTCGACATCTCGGCGCAATTGGTCGTTTCGCGTTTCAAAAGCACTGACTTGTTTGAGCTTTTGTGAAAAATCTTCATTGATACCCTGATCCAAATAAAGCGTTACGGCACGTTGAAATAATAATCCGCCTTCCGAAACGTTATTGAAAAACTCGGTGATTTTGCTGTCAATTTCACGCGTTTTTTTAAAAAAGGTAAAGTCGTTCATAAAACCCCCTTCGGCTATGATGAAGCCGTCTCTAAATGCGCCGCCAAAGACGCCGATAAAAATAAATCAATCTCCCCGTTTAGGACACCGCTTGTATCGGATGTTTCAACTTCGGTTCTTAAATCTTTGACCAATTGGTACGGTTGAAGCACGTAAGACCGAATTTGATGCCCCCATCCGATATCGGCTTTGGTGTCTTCAATGTTTTTTGTTTTTTCAGCCCGTTTTTGTAATTCAAATTCATACAATCGCGCCCGCAACATAGACCAAGCTTCGTCTCTGTTGGCAAACTGAGACCGTTGATTTTGGCATTGAACAACAATCCCGGTCGGCAAATGCGTGATGCGAACGGCGCTGTCTGTTTTGTTGACGTGCTGTCCGCCGGCGCCCGAAGCCCGATATGTATCAATACGGCAATCTGCCGGATTAATGTCAATCTGAATGCTGTCGTCAATAACGGGGTACACCCAAACGGAAGCAAAACTCGTATGCCGTCTGGCATTGGCATCAAACGGCGAAATTCGAACCAACCGATGAACACCGCTTTCGGTTTTAAGCCAACCGTAAGCATTTTTACCTTTCACTTTGATGATAACGGATTTTATGCCGGCTTCTTCTCCGGGACTTTCTTCCAAATATTCAACTTTATAATGATGCTTGTTCGCCCAACCGTTATACATGCGCAGCAACATGTCCGCCCAATCTTGCGCTTCCGTACCGCCGGCGCCCGCGTGAATTTCCAAGAAAGTATCATTCGGATCCGCTTCACCGGAAAGCAGGCTTTCCAATTCTTTGGCTGCCGCTTCTTTTTGCAAGTCAAACAACTGGTTTTCCGTATCCGTCAAAACGGCTGTGTCTTTTTCTGCTTCCGCCAGTTCGATTAAATCCATGCAGTCCTTTAATCGTTGTTCCAATGAATCATATTCATTTAATTTTTCTTGCAACCGATTTTTTTCAGTCATCAACTTTTGCGCATTTTCGGGTGTGTCCCATAAATGCGGGTCAGCCGTCAATGCGTCCAGTTCGGATAATCGCATGCGGGCGTTGTCGACGTCAAAGATACCTCCTTTGCAATTCCAACGATTGCAAAATGGCAGTTTGAGCAGCAATAGCTTCAGCTTTCATTAATAAAGGCCTCCTACGTCCGGAATATCGTCTTGTGTTGAGGGCGCAATGACTTCTTCTCCCACTTCAATTTCCCCGATAACGGGAGCGTCCTTGCGAATATCGGTGTCTTTTCGGAAAGCTTCGGTAATAATCAGCTTATCCCCCGGTTTCGCCGGTTTTCCGGTGTTGTAATTAACACGAACCAGTTTGACGCCGGGCGGCACACGGAACGGAATGTCCGGTTTGTCTTTTAAAGCTTCTTTCATAAAATCACGGAAAATCGGTGCAGCCACCACACCGCCGGTATCTTTGGGGCCCAATGTTTGCGGATTATCAAAGCCGACAAAAACACCGACAACCAAATCAGGCGAAAATCCAATAAACCATGTATCAATGTTGCTGTTGCTGGTACCGCTTTTGCCGGCTAAAGTTCTGCCGACGGTTTGTGCAATTTTACCCGTTCCGCGTTGAACCACGCCTGTCATAATATTAACCATTTGATAGGCACTGACCGGATCTTGGATTTGTTCGCGTTCGTCCGGAATTTGTGGCACAACGGCATTGGTTGCGTCATCGGATTGGCACATTAAACAAGGCCGTTTATCATGTTTGTAAATGGTTTTGCCGGTTCTGTCTTGAATCCGGTCAATCAGATTCGGCGTAATCTTTTTCCCGCCGTTGACAAGCATGGCATAAGCGGAAGTTAACCGCAAAAGGGTTGTTTCCCCCGACCCCAAAGCAATGGATAACACGGGCGGCAAATCGTCTGCAATCCCGAATTTCTTGGCATATTGAACGGTTTTTTGAATGCCGACGGCTTGTGCCAATCGAATGGTCATTAAGTTTCTGGACTTTTCGATTCCCATGCGCAACGTACTGGGACCGTAGAAAATTTTAGTATAATTCCGCGGTTTCCATTTTTCCTGACCCGGGCCTTGATCGACGACCAACGGCGCATCCAAAATCAAAGTTGACGGCGTAAATCCGGAATCAAGTGCCGTTAAGTACACAAACGGTTTGAAAGAGGAACCCGGTTGCCGATAAGCTTGAACGGCACGGTTAAATTGAGACCGTTTAAATGATAACCCGCCGACCATTGCCAACACGCGACCGGTGTGCGGATCCAAAGCCACAATTGCACCGTCTACCAACGGGAATTGCCGCAACGTATATAACGGCAAATTGTCGGTATTTTGACGCGGCTCAACAAAAATGACATCACCGACTTTTAAAACATCTCCGGGTTTTTTAATTTCTGTTGCGGAAATATGCCCTTCCGGTAATGCTTTGCGCGCCCATTTTAAGTCTTTTAAAATAATGTATCCCTTTTCATCGGCAGATAGTAAAATCGTTGCTTGTTCGTCCGATAAGTTAGATACGACAGCCTTGCGCCATGTGTCGGGGTAATAAGACGGCATCGCCACTTTTTCCAATTGTTCCGGCCATGAGTCATCCATTTTGATGTGCGCGGCCGGCCCTCGATATCCGTGTCGGCGATCATACGCCATCAGCCCGTTTGTTAATGTATTAACGGCGATGTTTTGTAAGTTAGGATCCAATGACGTTCTGATGGACAATCCGCCGTGATAAAGGGCATCTTCTCCATATGTCTTTTCAATCATCCGCCGAATTTCTTCATTGTAATAATCGGCATTTTTGACGGTTTCGCTGATTTCACGTTCTTGAACCACAATCGGTTCTTTTTTGGCCGCTTCGGCTTCTTCCGGCGTGATATAACCATTTTCAACCATGCGGTCTAATACCCAGTTCCGCCGCTGTGTCGCCCCTTTGGGATTTTTAATCGGATTATAGTTGTTGGGGCCTTTGGGCAAAGCCGCTAAAAAAGCTGTTTCGGCCAGCGTTAATTCATCCAAAGATTTATTAAAATACATTAACCCGGCAGCCGCAACGCCATAAGAACGCATGCCCAAGTAAATTTGGTTCATATACAGTTCCAAAATGTGGTCTTTATCAAACGTTTGTTCAATTCGCCGTGCCAACAAAGCTTCTTTGATTTTACGTTTGAAAGACATTTCGTTGGTCAGCAAAAAGTTTTTAGCCACTTGTTGTGTGATGGTAGAAGCCCCGACCAACCGTCTGTTTGTCCCGATATTTTTTAAGTTAATGATGACGGCACGGGCAATGCCCACGAAATCAATACCGTTGTGTTTATAGAAGTTTTTGTCTTCTGCCGAAATAAAAGCATGGATGACTTGTTTCGGAATCGCCGTTATCGGCACATAAATTCGCTTTTCTTCGGCATATTCGGCCAACAATTGTCCGTCGTTGGCATAAAGGCGACTGGTAATTAACGGTTCATACACTTCCAATTGATGGAAATCGGGTAAATCCCGTGAAAAATGAACCGCAACAAACAGCCCGATTCCGAGCATGACAAAACAGCCCAAAAAGAACAGGCTGACCATCATAGATAAAAATCGCATCAAAAAACCTTTTTTCATGAGCATAAAGATAGCGAATTTCTTTGCTTTTGGCAACTTTTATTTATCAAAAGTTACTTGATAGGTGCGAATGCCCAAAGCTTGCGCACCTTGGATGTCTTTTTCGAAATTATCCCCAATCATGACAGCTTCTTGCGGTCGGACGTTGATTTTGTCAAGCGCTCGTTGAAACATTCGGGTATCCGGTTTATCAACCCCGACTTCATCATTGGCAACAACGTAATCAATGTAACGCGTGATTTTCAAACGTTTTAGTTTTTGTACCTGAATACTGCCATACAAATCCGTTACCAAACAAACCGGAATGTTGAGCCGGCGGCAAGTCTTTAAAAAATCAATGGCTCTGGCATCGGGGGTCATGGCTTTCAGTAAGTTTTTAAAATACGTTTTTTCCATTTTTTCAGCCCAGATATAAGGCTTTTCAACTTTCTTTTCTTCCATCAATCGTTGGAACATTGTGTGGCGGCAATGAGCCGACGGCACCGTCCCCAATTCATCAAACAAGTGCGCCCAATGGGACTTGCAAAGCCCGTAAAAATCATCAAAAGAAAGACGCAAAACCGGGTAAACTTGCGCAGAAACTTTTTGAAGCGCAAACAGATTGGCGTCCTCGAACGAATAAAGCGTGTCATCCAAGTCAATTAAAACGCCTTTGACGTTTTCCAGAGGGATTTGCGGAAAAATAATTTTTTTCATTTGAAATATGCCCCATAAATCGTTATATCTTAATTCATACGTTAACAGAAAACGGATCAGGTGACAAGAGAGGACAAATGAAGATAACTTTTGATTCATGTAAAGGTAAAATGAAAGGGCTTGTTTTAGCCCCTGTTTTTGAAAAAGGCGGTGTGCCTGAACGGTTGAAACAGGAAGATCCGAACGGTTTCATCGCCAAAGCCATGAAAGCTGACGCGTTTAAGGGAAAAGAAGGACAACTTTGTGTCGTCTTTTTGCCGGACTTGCGTGTGATTTTAGTCGGAGCGGGGGATAAGGCCAAAGCAAATGCGCTGACATTTGAAAAAATCGGCGGGCGGATAGCGGCAATTGCTAAACCGTTGAAGCGCGAAACGCTGATGATTTGTACCAGCGGCGTCAAAGATGTTTCTTTGCCCGGAACACATGTTGCTGCTGAATTGGCTTTCGGATTCGGATTGGGGGCTTATTCGTTTGATGTCTATAAAGAAAAGAAAGAAGACGATGTTGAAATTGAAGAAGTCATTGTTTCGGGGCCGGATCCACAAGACGCACAAAAGGCTTTTGAACCGTTGGCAGCCATATTGGACGGTGTTTATGAAACAAGGGATTTAGTCAGTGAACCGTCGAATATGATGACGCCGTCCGAATTCGTTGATGTTGCGGAATCGATTAAGATTAAGGGCTTTGATACGGACGTATTAGATGCCAAACAAATGAAAAAGCTCGGGATGAATTTGGTGCTGGGCGTCGGGCAGGGATCTACGCATGAACCGTATTTGTTGATTGTTAAATACATGAAAGGCAAAAAAGGGGATGCACCGCTTTTGTTGGTCGGGAAAGGCGTTTGTTTCGACAGCGGCGGAATCAGTTTAAAACCCGGTCGCGACATGGGTGATATGAAATATGATATGGCCGGCGCGGCGGCAGTGTTGGGCACGATGATGAGCATCGCCAAAATGGGTTTAAAAACCAATGTTGTTGCCGTGATGCCGTTGGTGGAAAACATGCCTTCCGGTTCGGCGCTGAAACCCGGGGATGTGGTGCAATCTATGTCCGGAAAAACGGTTGAAGTTCTTAACACGGATGCGGAAGGCCGGTTGATTTTGGGCGATGCCGTGTGGTATGGCCAAGAAAAATTCAAACCCGATACGGTGATTGATATGGCAACGTTGACGGGGGCAATTCATTATTCGGTCGGATCCGAATACGCCGGTTTATTTACGGATGATGCTGATTTGGCAAAAGAATTGGCCAAAGCGGCGGATGAAACGGTGATGGATCATGTGTGGCGGCTGCCGTTACATGAAAATTATGACAAACTGCTTCATTCGGAGATTGCCGATATGGCGAATTTAGCCAGCTCGCCGGAAGCCGGATCATCGACGGCGGCTCATTTTATCGGTCGGTTTATTCAACCGGGAGTGAAATGGGCGCATTTGGATATTGCGTCGATGGCTTGGACGAAAAAGGATTTGCCGTGTGCGCCGAAAGGAGCAACCGGATTCGGTGTTCAATTGTTGACTCGGTTTATTTTAAATACAAGAGTATCGTAAATGAGGGCGGTTGTTCAACGCGTTTTGTCTTCTTCCGTAACGGTAGACGGCAAAACGGTCGGTTCCATCAAAGCTGGTGTGAATATTTTGTTAGGCGTTCATCAAAACGATACGCCGGAGCAGGCGCGATGGCTGGCCGAGAAAATTGCACACTTGCGGATTTTTGAAGATGACAACGGCAAGATGAATAAGTCTTTACGGGATGTCGGCGGTTCTGCTTTGGTGATTTCGCAGTTTACGTTGTATGGAGACTGTGAAAAAGGGCGGCGTCCGTCTTTTACGGCAGCAGCCGGCCCCGCACAGGCCAAAGAATTGTATCAGGCATTTATGGACGCATTAAAGGCTTGGGACGTTCCGGTTGAAGCCGGCATTTTTCAGGCGGATATGAAAGTGTCGATTTTAAATGACGGGCCCGTGACGGTTATTGTGGATACACCGGCTGTGAAAGAAAAGGCCGAAGCGGCGGTAACGAACGAAAATCCGCTGGGGCTTCGGTCAAAAGAATGGATTCGGTTTCAAAAGGAAGCTGAACAATTAAAACGAAATTTGCTTTTGCGAAAAAAACAAGGAAGAAAGAATGGATAAGATTCGTGTCATCGGCGGGAACGCCTTGAAAGGAACTATCGTTGTCAAAGGAGCGAAAAATGCGGTTTTACCGTTAATGGCTTGTGCTTTGTTGACGGACGATGAAATGGTTTTTGAAAATGTGCCGCATTTGGCTGATATCCATACGATGACGCAGGTATTGCAGCATTTGGGGGCAGATGTAACGCATGAAAATGAAACATTACGGGTGCGCGCGAATGCAATTCGAAATTTTGATGCACCTTATGAATTGGTTTCTAAAATGCGTGCAAGCTTTTGGGTATTGGGGCCGTTACTGGGGCGGTTCCATCAAGCTAAAATTTCGTTACCGGGCGGGTGCGCCATCGGAACGCGGCCGATTGATAGACACTTGTATGCGATGGAACGATTGGGCGCGCAGATTGATATTCAAAACGGGTATGTTCAGGCAACATCTTCCGGCCGTTTAAAGGGCAATAAAATCATCTTTCAACCGACAGTCGGCGGAACGATGAATGCGCTGATGGCGGCTGTGTTGGCAACCGGCACGACGGAAATTGTCAATGCGGCGGCGGAACCGGAAGTAACGGACTTGGCACGGTGTTTAAATCAAATGGGCGCCAAGATTTCGGGAGTCGGAACGCGTCGGTTGTTGGTCGAAGGTGTCGACAGTCTGCACGGAACAACCTATAAAGTCGTTCCGGATCGGATTGAAGCGGCAACTTATGCGGTGGCGGCCGGGATTACGCACGGAGAACTTTATATCGAAAATGCGCATTTGTATTTGATGGAAGACGTGGCTTTTGTTTTGTCTCGGATGGGGCTGGATGTCATTGAAAAAGATAACGGCTTGTTTGTCAGTGGAAAAGACTGCGAATTGGTGGCAACTGATATCGTGACGGAAGAATTTCCGGGGTTCCCGACGGATTGTCAGGCACAGGTTATGGCGTTAATGTGTTTGGCCAAAGGAACCTCAACTGTGACCGAAAATATTTTTGAAAATCGGTTTATGCATGTTCAAGAGTTGGTTCGGATGGGTGCAAATATTCATATTCAAGGAACGCGTACGGCCGTTGTTCGAGGGGTCGATGCGTTATCCGGAGCGCCGGTCATGGCGTCTGATTTGCGTGCATCGGCAGCTTTGGTTTTAGCCGGATTGGCCGCAAAAGGCGAAACCATCATCAATCGGATTTATCATTTAGATAGGGGATATGACCGTTTGGAAGAAAAATTACGCTCCGTCGGTGCGGATATTGTTCGATTCCGTCCTATCGGTGATGAAGAAATTTAAAGGAAAGAATAAAGACCGCCTAAAGGGTGGTCTTTTTTTCGGCCAGCATTCGCCGTGCGACGTCCATAGAACACGACCCTTTACTTTCGGTGTAGCAAGACATTCCTTGGGCATCGAAGAAAACAAACAAGGCACAGTCCGGTGCTTTGAATACCCATGTTTGATGCGGTTCTTCCGTACGGATAAAAGTCGGTTCACCCAGTAAAGCCGTTATTTGCTCATGTGTTTTTCCTTCTAAAACACCGATAGAAGCCGGTCGAGCCAGACTTAAAATCGTATCAGCCTGTTTGTCTCCACATGTCGAGCAAGCTGCTAAAACAAAACAAATCAAAAAGATTGCATATTTTTTCATGTGAAAAAGAATATGCTTTTTCAGATGCTTTGTCAAGAGGTCCCCTTCCATCGACATAAAAACCGTCTTCATTTAACTTTTGACCGTCGGGGCAATCATCAAAGGACCCCCGTTGTTCACTGCCGTATGTTCGGGCGGATTGGTATGGACAGGGGATATGAAATAATCGGCCGAAATATGGTTCCAACGGCGGAGTGAAAGGGCGCAGGAGTGGCTGTCCTGCCGATTATTTGGTGCGAGTGTGGCTCGGCGGTGGGCATGGGAAACGTTGCTCCTGTCGGCGGGGCGTTTATCGGTTCAACTATCCTAAATGGCGGGGCGTATTCTCCGCGCAGCCGCCCCGGCCGGTGAATATATCCGGTGTGACAATCGGCCAAAATTCATAAGGGGCGACCCGTGTCCGGTTGATGCTGAAAAAGTGGAAAAAGCCTACCTTGCGGATAACGCAGAGGAATAACCTTTCTTTTTTAAGAACTCCCAACCAACTGTCAATCAGGCGTTTTCTAAATACATTTTCAAGAAAGCAGCCGAATCATTCCCCAATTGAGCTTTCAGTTGTTCCGCCAACAACACGTGTTTATTCCCGGAAGAATAAATCTTCAACAAGGGGCCTAATCCGCCTAAATCCACATCCAAAATAACAGATTCGTGTACGGCAGGACGGCTGACCAAAATAGCATATTTCCGATCTGCAAATTCTTTACCTAAAATAAAGTTCATTTCACGCGGGCTTAACTTCCAAGAGGCATAATCGCTTTCATTTGCCTGCGGGTTTCTGAAGAAAATGACGGTTTGGCACTGCCCGCGAATAACATCTCCCAACCCGTGATCATCCAAGAAACGCGGTTGCTGGAAAGCACATAAGAACGCTTGACGCTTTTTACGACCTTCTCGCAAACCGACAATAAAGCTGTCTTTAAACATCGGGTGTTCCAACATCGGCGCCGTTTCATCAATCATAATCATGGACGGCGTTCCTTTGGCACTGGCAACCATGTGAATACGGTGCATCAAATAACTAATCACAGCCGGCGCTAATGTCGCATCTTGGAAAATGGTTGTGAAGTCAAAGGCCATGTATTGGTGAGCCGTCATGTCCAGATTGTCTTCCACAGAGTTAAAAATTCGTCCGTATTGGTCATTGTTAACCCATCGGAAGAGTTCGGAACGCATTTTACCCGGTCGAATTTCTCCCGGTTCGCTTTGAGACGGTGGTGAAAAACAACTTTTATACAAATTTTTCAGCAATCGTTCTTCCGGCCGCAGATATTCAAAAGCTGTTGTAACGGCTCGCGCAATTTCTTGCTCGGACAAAGCATCCGTTCCGCCCGTGATATCACGCAGCCAGCTTCTTAAAAAGGCTCGGTTATCCGGCGTGTCTTCGACAGCAAACGGGTTTAATGTCGTAGATCCTTCCCCGCCGTCGAAGCGAATGTAAGGCGCATCTAACGCCAAAGCAAAGACTTTGGCACCATTATTGCGGTCAAAGAAATAAACGTTTAAGTCCGGGAAGCGCATAGCTTGTCCGGCTAAAAACGAGAACAATGTTGTTTTCCCTTGTCCCGTCGGCCCGATTAAAGCCGTGTGAGCAACCGCATACGGTTCGGATGAAACGTGGAATTGGAATGCATACGCTGTTCCGTTAATCGTCTTAAAGTAAGAAATCGGCCCATTCCCCCAGTCGGATTTTTGAAGACCGGAAGCCGTTTTATCAAGCCCGATAGCGCAAGCAACAACTCGAGATAAATACATAAACGTTTTCGGATACACATCGTATGTCGGGAATTGCGAGAAAAAGGCTGCTTGTGCCGCCCAGCCCTCGCGAACCGGCGTGACGTTGTAAAACCGACAAATCCGTTCGATTTCTTCTTGCCCGGCCATCAACTCTTCTTTTGTATCGCCAAACAGGTACATTGTCATCGCATATCTGTTTAACGTTTGGGCGTTGGCATCGGACGTATCTAACATTTGCATGGCGGCGTCATATTGCGCATGAACACCGACGGACGGACTGGTTAACAGAGCTTGGCGCTGCTGTTGCATGAGCAACGCGTTGGCTTTAACATACGAAATAGCCTGAATATTATGAACAATGTTAACTTCATAATCGATAGCCATCAGGTCAGAAATCATCTGTTCATCCATGAAATCCCCGGGTTTGCGAATGCCGATGGCAATGCCGAGCTTTTCACGGTTTCCAGCAAAATAACGAATAATTCCTTCGTCTTTTGTGAAATGAATGTAATCGGACGTCAGTAATGTATTTAATTCTTCTCCGCGTTGAGAACCGATAATCGGTTTCGGTTTAGACAAAGGACTGGCCAGTTGAGCAAACAGCCAAAACGGGCTTTTATCTTGATGCTTAAAAGGTGTTTTTTCCGAAATCAAAACCGGTTGATACAAGTCTAAAATAGCAAAAAGAGCCTGTGTTGCCTGATCTAAATCACGAATAGCATTTTTTCGGTCATTTACGGATAAAATAATGTAGTGTTTATTCTGGAAAATCCGATCCAACGTTTTAATCCATTGCGATGATACTTCTTGTAAAATCGGGATTTTGTGCGTTTTTTGCTCGGAAATCGGAAGCTTGTCACGAATTGTAATGATTCTGGATGTAATTTCAAGCTCGGCCATAGAATCAATCCAACGTTTGCGCATATCCAACAGAGCATTTCTGTCTTCGGGCATCATTAAAGCGGTATCAGCCCCTTTGATTTCGAAAACACGTGCAATGGATCCGTTCCGGCAGTAAATCGTGGCGCCGTCCTCTCCCAGTCTGGAAAAGGGTAAGAAATCCGCGACCCGTGTTTCTTGCGGCTGCGGTAAAATCCACTCACCGAATTTGGTTGCCAGCAATGCCGCAAATGCAACCGCCGCAATTAAGCCGATAACCACAACCAGCGTACCGGTTGATTCGGCTGTATTCACTAACATGGAAAGAATGCTTGTTTCATCCATTTTGATATCCTTATGGTGCCAATTTTCTGCCCCGTTGGGGGTAAATTGTGTGGTAAGTTTTCATAAAAGGCCCTTGTGATTTCATCATATTTGACAAATGAGGCTCTTTTGCGCCCAAAGCAACGAGAATTAAATGAGACGGTAAAACCGAAATGCCGACAATCCACAAAGGGTTCAGCTGGTAAGCGGCCAATAAAACGAAAATAGCGGCAAATTGAATGGCCAGATTCAAGATAGCCGGCGCTAACGGCGCCCAAAACAGACGCGGCGGCATGGCAACAGCTTTTAAAATGGGTTCGTTCATTTCGGCTCCTCTTTTCTCTTTGATATAAGATAAACAATTTTTAAAGGAGTGACAAGTTCTTTTCTGTTCCGTTGTTAAAAAAGATATAAAAAAGCCGCCGCAAGGAATTTGCGGCGACTTTCGTGTTTCTTGCCTTGACAGGTTACATACCAATAGAATTTTCGAAAGAGTCTTCTAAGTTGGTTTGCATTCCGCCGTCACCGGTCGCATAGTCAACAACCATACCGGCACCAGCAACAACAGCCAATCCGATTAACAAACCGGCGAACCATTTCCAGTGAACTTTACCGAAAATGGCCAAGAAAGCAACGGCAATCAAACCAAAGCCACCGATAACGAAGATGACCAGTTTGGAGTTAGTGAACGCATCAATTACTTTTTCCAACACAATGTCAAATGCATCGGAAGAAGCGATACCGCTCGCCATTGCGTTTGTTGCCAGCAAGACAAATGCAAAAGTTAATGCAACTGTCAGGACGGATGATAATTTTTTCATAAGAACCTCCTCATTATTATTTTCCATACCCTTTTTTTATTTTACTAAAAAAATTAACTATTGTCTACTATTATTTTCGGGCTTTGTAAAGCTTTTTTTTAAAATACGGATTTTTTTTTATTTCTGAAAATAGATGATTGACGCGAGTCTTGTTTTTTTATATATATAGTATAGGTTTGATAAAAAGTCGAGGTCCTTGAAATGAAATATATGAGAGTTACTGCCCTAAAAGGTGCTTTTTTAACAGTTGCTTTGCTGGCTTCCACGTCCTTTTTTGCCTTGCAGGCAAAGACGGTTTGGTTGGAAGAAGATGATTATCGTTCATTGGCACAGGGAGATGCTGATACGGTTCCGGCTGATTTTTCTTTGACAACGGAAGAAATGACGTTGACACAGGAAGATTTGGAAAAAGCTTCTCAAAATATTCAAAAAGAAACGCGGGACGAAAGCAATATGCCGACTTTGACGGCAGAAGGCGGCTTTTTATTGCCGACATACGTTTTACCGGATGCGACGAGCGGAACACCCGCGCCGGCCTCAACAACGACGGTTGACCAGACTAATCCGTGGCGCGCCGAAACAAAATTGACAACGATTGAAGAGGAAATCAATTCCGTTCAAATGCCGGCGGCTCCGGTGGTTTTACAAGGAGCGACAACAACAACGGCTTCGACGGTTGATAACAGCGCGGAAGATAAATTGTTGCAAACCATTGAACGGCAATATCAGGATACGACAAATTTGTTGGCTGAAACGTCAAAACGGTTGGAAGCTTTGGAAACGGGCGTTCAGGATTTGAAAGCGTCAAACATGAAAATGGCAGGGGCTTCCGCACCGGCGTTGGAAGAATGTGCCGTTCGTCGTCAACCGTTGCTTTTACCGTTGGCACCTTTAAAGACGGCGGCTGTGTCCCAGTCTGCACCGCAAGAAGAAACGGCTCGAGCGGTTGAACCGGAAAAACCGCAATACATTGATTATGTGTTAGAAGTCATTAAACGTGTTGAAAATGAACCGGTCACCTTTACGGAATCGGATGAAATGGTCATTAAAACCATTCCGCAGGAAATGAAATTGAATTTCTTGCCGGGCAGTGTGGATATTTCGACACAATCCTTTAAATGGATTAAGGCTTTCTCTTATGCACCGAAACAAGCGATGCAAAAGGCGGTTGAAGTGCGCATGAGCGCGAAAGATATTGATTTGCAATCCAGACGGTTTGCCTTGATTAAAGGGGCGCTTTTAAGTAATGGACTCTCCCCGCGCCAAATCCGTTTTGTGATGACAGATCGTGATCCGGATACAATCGTGCTTCGGACAATCGTTTTGCCGGATGAACAAGAGGTTATTTATACTTATCGAAACGGCCGTTCTGCGGCGCCTCAAATAATTCGTAAGTGGTAAAAAATATATACGAATTGTTAACATTTATGTTTTATAAATAATAAGGAGTAAGTATACCAATACGGTTTTTGACATTTATTTAAAAAGGTTGGAGAGTCCTTATGAAACATACAGTTAACCCACAGATATTCGTAAATATCACTTTGGTTATGGTTGCGGCCGTTTTATCGGCATGTGCGAGTAAAACGCAGTACGATGGCAATAATCCTTATAACACTTATGCGTATGATCGGCCATGTCCTTGCGCCGGACAGATGTATGTTGAAAAGGTCGAGGTGAACGAGGTTGTTGTTCCGGCTCAATCCAAAGCAATTGCTCAATCAACGCCCGGCGGCGAACGGGCTGTTCCCGTTAAACCCAAAAAGGTGACACCGTGTGTTAAAAAAGATTGGGCTGATAAGGGCTTGGTAAAAGAAGTTCAGCCGACAGATGTCAAGAAAAAACCGGCACCGCCTGTCGAACAGGTTGTTGTGCCTGCTCCGAAAGCAAAACCGGTGGTAACTGAAGAAGTCATGACCAAAACGACAATCGTGCAAACGCAAGAGGTGATTGAAGAAAAACCTCTGCCGCAAGCCGTGCCTGAACCGAAGCCTGCTCCTCAACCGACGGTGACGGATGCCGAAAAAGAACGGTTGCAAAAGGAAATGGAAGCGTTGAAGGCTGAACAAGCTCGTTTGGCTGAAGAAAAGGCAAAAGTTGCCAAACAAATCGAAGAAAGCAAAAAGTGCGACGAAATTAAAGATTGGGTAGCGACGGAAGGATCGACGCTGCGCGGGTTATTGACGGAATGGGGCGATGAAGCCGGCTGGCGCGTTGTTTGGAACATGGATCGGGATTATACGTTAGAAGCCGGTGCTGTTTTCCGTGGTCGCTTTATGGATGTTTCTGCGGCCTTGCTGCGGTCATTTGCTCGGGCAAGACCGGCTCCGAAAGGCGTCTTCTATAAAGGAAACAAAGTATTAGTCATCAGTACGCGGGAGGATGAAAATGCCGAATAAGAAACGGTCATACAGTTTTTTAATCGCAGGCGCAATCATGGCGTGTTTAGCTTTGGTCGCCTGCAAGAACAACCACATCCGTGAAGTTGATGATAACATTGAAACGATTTTGGCGGAAACGGACGCGTATGTTGAACAAGCCAAATTGCCTTATACGCCGGAACCGATTGACACCGTTTTGACCAAAGAAGACATTTGGTTGGGTGAAGACAGCTTTAAAATCGCCGGTGGGGAACCGTTGCCGGCTGTTTTTGAAGGCCCGGATGCCATTACTTTTTCCGTGAATGAACCGGTTGACTTGATTCATCTGGTTGACCAATTGCGTGAAATGACGGGATTGCGGTTTTCTTTGGATGAATTAAAAGCGAATAACGAAATTCCGGATCAAACGCTGGCCCTTGACTATTCGGGCAGTTTAAGCGGTTTATTGGATATGATTTCGCATAAAATGTCAATTTGGTGGAAATATCGCAAAGGCGAAATTTCTTTTTATAAAATGGAAACGCGCGTCTTTACGATTTATGCTCTGCCGGTTGAATCGACCATGAGTGCGAGCTTGAGCGGTACGCCGGTTTCCAATGATAACGGCGGCGCGGCTTCAACGACGCTCAGCATGTCGACGGATATTAAGTTGGAATTGTGGACGAATATTGAAAACGGGATTAAGCAAGTTATGGGCGGTCAAGGGGAAATGTTAATGTCTCCCACAAACGGAACCGTTACCGTGACGGCGCCGCCGTTTACTATTCAAAAAATTGCGCGGTATGTGCAAGATTTGAATGAAAAAATGTCGCGTCAAGTCGCTATTTCCGTAAAAGTATTGCAAGTGACGCTTGAAAATGCGGATCAATACGGATTGAATTTAAACGCAGTCTTTAATTCCGGAAGCATTACCGGTAATATTATCGGACCGTTTACGCAAGGATCCGGGGCTTCGACGGCCGGTCAGTTGACATTGGCTTTGTTGGATTCCAAGTGGAAAGATTCTTCGGCGATTATTCAGGCTTTGTCGACACAAGGAAAAACAGCCTTGGTCACAAGCACCAGTGTAACGACGTTGAATAACAAAGTCGCACCGGTTCAAGTGACGACACAGGAAAACTATGTGAAAGAAACGACAATCGAAAAGGATAACTATTCCAGTGACAACAACTCGACTTCTGTTGAAATGGATACGGATACGTTAAACTATGGCTTTACGATGGAATTACTGCCGCGTATTTTGGATAACGGTCGGTTGATTATGTTGTTCACGATGACGTTGACGGATTTGATTTCCTTGACGACTTTCTCGTCCGACGGGTCGATAACCGGAAACGGCGAAGACGATGATGACAACAGTTCGTCGGGGTCGGGAAGTTCTTCTTCCGGATCCGGGTATAATGACGGAGACGTGACGGTTGTTCAGTTGCCGAAAATGCAAACACGCGGCTTTGTCCAAGAAATTGCAATGCGTTCAGGGTCGACATTGGTTTTGACCGGATTTGAAACGGTCTCCAATAAAACGGATTCGGCCGGTATCGGTCAACCGCGGATGTCGATTTTAGGCGGTAAAGAATTTACGAACCAAAGCCGTAACGTGCTGGTTATTCTGTTGACGCCGGAAATTTTGATTTCTCCGTTGTCTCCGGAAACACGCATGGAAAATTTCTAAATAAGGGAGTCCGACCGTGGTCGATAACGAAAACGAAGTAAAACAAAACTTTCTGTTCTCACCCCCCCAAGAAGGGGACTCCCCTCTTTTGGCCGGGCAGGAACCGGAACAGCCGATTGTTCAAGAACAACCGGTTCCGGATGCACCTGAACAAAAAGATTTGATTACGGTCGGAAAAAATAAGTATGCGGTCGGCTTGTTTTGGCAGCCTTTGCAGGATGTGGATGATCCTATTCCGGAAATCCGGGAAACAATGGAGGCAGATGCCGGGTCGGATTTGTATTGCATTCATTACGGTCGGGCGCCGCAGTACGGGATTGGTAAAAAATCCAAAGGTCATGCGGAAGGAATCAGCGTTGGCGGTATTTCCGTTTTAGATGCTTTGTCGGATAAATCATCATTTGTTGCGGTCTTTAAAGTGCCGGAAGGATGGTGGTTTGTTGCCGTCAGAAACGATTTGATTCTGCCGGAAGAAGATGTTTTATATCGGGATGAAGCGCAAGCAAAAGATGCTTTCTTTTCCATGATGGCTGTTCCGGATTGGGGTTATAAAATTGCGCCGGCGGAATGGCATATTGACGGTACCGAAGAAATGGATTTGGCTGAACTGCTGAAAAATGCATTTCAGGTTCGTCTTGTGAGTTTAAGTGCCGCCAGAGGAACCAAAATCCTTCTTGCGATTGCGGCTTTGATTTTAGTGGTTGTCGGCGTTATCGTGTACTTTATCTTTATGCTGTATGACCGGGCGGCGACACAACCGATGAAAATTGAACCGGTTCAGCCGCAGGCAGCAATTCAAACAGTGGAACCGACACGCGAAGAAGAAAAACCTTGGGAAAAATTGGTGGAAGTTAATCCGTTTTTAAACCGGTGCTGGAGCTATGCGTACCAATTAAAGTCAATGACCGTGCCGGGTTGGGCTTTGAATCAGATTGTGTGTACGCCGCAAGGGATTACGACCGGTTGGCGGATGAGCTGGCCGCGCGGGGGTCGGATTGCGTGGTTGCAATCGGCTTATGAAGAATATAAATTTAAAGACATTGAATTAAATATCAATGAAACGGGTGATTCGGCGACGGCTTCGATTAAGTATAATGATTTGCCGATTATTGCATCGACCCCGACTTTGTCTTTGGCACGCATTCGCCGTGAATTAACGGATATTTCGCAAGCATTGAGCATGCGGATTGCCATGCAGCCTCAAGAAGTGACAATCGGCGGCCCGACGCCGCAGCAACAAGCGGCTGCGCAACCCGGGCAGCAGTTACCGCAAGGAAAAACCTATAAGTTTTTATCGTTTAGTTTTTCCTCTGCCATGGACCCGCCCGCATGGGAATCTTTCTTTGACAAATTCTCGGCCCTTGAAATTGTCAGAATTCAATACAACCCACGATCAGAATCGGCATTAACGGAGAACTGGAGCTATGAAGGACGTATCTATGAAAAATAAATTTTTATCTTCTTTAACAGTGATGACGGCGTTGAGCATTTGCATGGCTTTCGGCAGTGCAATGGCACAAAATGTACCGCCTGTAACGGATGAACCGACACCGGTTGATTTTCCGCAACGTTCTTCGTTGGGTGAAATGAAAGAAGCTATGTTGCCGAACTTAACGGACAGTGCGATTAAAAATCCGTCTCCGATGGCTGTGGTTGTTTCCAAAAAGGCGGCACCGAGTGAACAGCTGTTGGGTCGAATTACCAGTGAAGTTTTCCATGAAATGGCTGATTTGGAACGCGGGAATGTGTTTTTAAAGCTCCAAACACAACGCGAACAGTTGAAAAATGACTTGGAAAAGTTGAAAGCTTCCTATCGTCAAGCGCGCTTGGATGAAATTGAAAAACGTGAAAACGTGATTCGGACGCGCGTCGAATGGATGCAGGAACAAGAACGCATTCGTCAGGAAATTTTAGAAAAGAAAATGCAGACAGAGCTGTTGGAAAAACAAATCGAAGAAGCGGAAGCTCGAAAAGAAGCTTTGTTGGCTGAGGCTCAAAAACCGCAACAGACGACGACTGCTTCAAGCAGCCCTGCTCAACCGTCTGAAACAACGGAAGTTGTCGAAGAAACGGTTGTTACTTTCCCAAAATTAACTATCTTGGATATTAAGGGGGTTAAAGGAAAGTTGACGGCGCGGTTATACGGCGAAGACGGTGTTGTTTTCTCTGTAAAAGTCGGAAACGAAATTCCGTCCGGTTATAAAGTCAAGTCCATTACAAAGGGGGCTGTTGTCTTTGAAAAAGATGGAAAAGAAGAACGGGTCGAAAAATCACCGATGGTTGTCAATGTTCCGAAACCGGCAGAAACAACTGTTGCACAAGAATAAATGAAAATCGCGGGGAAAAATGAGCCAAGATGTCGAAACGCCCGAAAAAAAGGAGGCTGCGGAACAAACGTCTGTCACAGATAAAGAACAGACGATGATACCGCAACGCGCTTCTCCGGGGGATGCGATTGTCCCGGAAGGCAGAGGGCCTCGGCATTTGGTGACGTCAACGCCCGAGTTTATTGCTTCTCTTTTTGCTGACGGAAATGAATGTATTACGGCACCGGGAAGCATCTTTCCGGTAAAAGAAGAAACGCGTTTATTGCTGGCGTTGTTTTCCAACGGCCGCTTTTTAGTCGCAGAACCTTATAAACACGACGGTCGCGTTCTTTCTTTCCAAGTGTTGGCTCAAAAGCGCAACTTGCAAATCGGAGAACCGGAATGCGTGTCTATGGCGGTGATCAGCGATATTTATGAATACGCGACCAAACGCCCGACGACGACTGAAGTTGTTGAAGAACAAGATCAAATCCGGATGCAGCGTGACTTTGTGACAATCATCACGCATGCGGCGAAGATGAAAGTGTCCGATATTCACATTATTGTGGCAGATCATACAACGGTCATGTTCCGTGTAAACGGGATGTTGCAAGCTGAAATGGAATACAATAACGAGTGGGGGGAAGCTTTTGTCCGGGCAGCGTTCGCATCTGCAGATATTTCCGATTCCAACTATGCGCAAAATGAATATCAGGCTGCGCAGAAATTAGGGAAAACGCCGCTTCGTGGTTCTAAAGGCCGATTAATGTTGCCGCCGGAAGTTTTGGCTATTCGTTTGCAATTCAACCCGATTGCTTTTGGTACGCGCTATGTTGTCATGCGGTTGTTGTACGCGGATACGGGCGGGGCAACGAATGATCCGACAAAGAACTTGTCTTCTTTGGGGTTCACGCCGGAAGAAGTGGATATTTTCTATCGTTTACGGGCGATGCCGATTGGGTTGGTATTCGTGTCGGGGCCGACCGGTAGCGGTAAATCAACGACGTTACAGCGCAACATGATTAACATGTTGAAAGAAAGAAATTATGAAATCAACCTGATTACGGTGGAAGACCCGCCGGAATATCCGATTCCGGGTGCGCGCCAGATGCCGGTGACAAATGCCGGGATAGAAGAAGCAAAAGAACGTGAATTTACCAAAGCGTTATCAGCGGCGCTTCGTTCTGACCCGGATATGTTGATGATTGGGGAAATTCGAACCTTATCGGCGGCGGATTTGGCTTTCCGAGGCGCTTTGTCCGGACACGGTGTGTGGACAACCGTCCACGCAAACAGCGCGCCGGCGACGTTGGTTCGTTTAAAAGATATGGGTGTGGAAGATTTTAAATTGGAAGACCCCAGCCTTGTTCGGGGGCTGATGGCACAGCGGTTGTTCCGAACTGTTTGCCCGCATTGTCGCATTCCGGCTACGGAAGATTTGAAAAATCCGCCCGTTGAGCGGTTGAAAAAAGCATTGGGTGATTTTGGTCTTGAAAATGCTTATTTGCGCGGGAAAGGATGTCCTTACTGTGATTATCGGGGTGTTATCGGCCGAACGGTGGTCGGTGAGTTCGTTATTCCGGATTCAACATTTTTAGAGTTGATGTTGAAAGGGGAAACAAAAAAAGCCATCGATTATTGGACAAGTGAATTAAATGGTCGGACATTGAAAGATAATGCGATTTCCCGCATGTTAAAAGGAACGGTCGATATTGAAGAAGTCGAACGGTGGACGGGATTATTGGATGAACGCCCGACATATTAGAGGAAACGTAAATGGCGCAAGAAACGACAGGACAAAAAAAGAAGTTTACTTACAAGAAAAAAAGCAGTTTCAGCGGTGCGGAAATTGCTTATGCGAAATTTATGACCCGTCATTCGACAAATGAACGGCTTCGGATGTATCGGAAACTGGCGTCTTTGTTGCGAAACCGGTTCTCGTTAATGGATGCGTTGGAACGTTTGTATGGAATTGCCTCTAAAAACGGGAAAGATCAACATGAAACGATGGGGATTGCCATTACGAATTGGATGCGCTCGCTGCAAAACGGGGAAAGCTTTTCCGTTGCTTTGCGCGGATGGGCGCCGCAAAGCGAATTATTAATGCTGTCAGTCGGGGATATTGCTAACTTGGATCAGGCGTTGGATAATTTGATTAAAGTGGTCGAAGGCGTTAAACGGATGAAAGAACCGGTTGTCAGCGCGATTTCTTACCCGATGTTCTTGTTGTTCTTAACAACGTTAATTATTTACGCGGTCGGTGCTTACATGGTGCCGCCGATGGTAGAAGCTGTTCCGAACTTGGTATGGCGCGGACAAGCAAAAACGTTGGTCGCATTATCAGAATGGGTTCAAAATAATACATTACTCCTTTTCGTGACAATGCCGATTATTTTTGCATTTATTTCGTGGACATTGCCAAGGTGGAAAGGCCGGATGCGAGCGCGGTTGGACAATATCCCGCCTTGGTCGATTTATCGGATTTTCGTTGGTGTTTCTTGGTTAATGTCTTTGGCTGCGTTGGTTAAAGCAGGTACGCCGGTTTCTAAAGCTTTGCGTGTTTTGCGGTCAGACGCAAACCCCTATTTACTGTATCGAATTGAACGCGCTTTGTTCTTCGTGAACAGCGGGGATAACTTGGGAGACGCGTTGTATAAAACCAACTTGAGCTTCCCGGATAGGGAAGTCGTCGGCGATTTGCAAATTTATGCAGAATTGGATAACTTCCAATTGGCGTTGGATCAGCTGGCTAATGAATGGTTGGAAGACAGTGTGCGAAACATTGAACAGAAAGCATCTGTTTTAAACATGGTTGCTATTTTATTGATTGCAGCCATTGTGGCATGGGTCGTGATGGGTACATTCGACATGCAAGATCAAATGGTGGCCGGTATGGGCTAGTAATTTCTAAAAGGGGGAAGACCGCCTCCCATTGTGGGGGCGGTTTTTAATGAGGGACAGGAGGAGCAAAAGCTCCTCTTTTTTTATGCATTTTTCGCTTGACTCTGGGGGGGGGGGGTATGGTATGTTATCTGTTAATGCAGTTTAACAGGAGGAGAAGAATGAACGTTAAAACAAAACAAACGGGTCGAACATTGTTAGAGATGCTGGGTGTTTTGGCTATTGTCGGGATTTTGTCCATCACGGCACTGGTTGGATTTACCTACGCGATGAACAAACATCGGGCGAATGAAACGATTTACGATGTGATGTTACGGGGAACGAACGTCCCGATGGTGGATGAGAATTATGCGACGCGGCCGGCCGGTCACACATTTACGTTTCCGGATTTACCGGCCGGCACCTATTACCCGATGACGACGAAAAAGGATTCAGGTGCTTCGTATTACGTTGAAGCCACAAATGTAACATACCGTGTGTGTGAGATGATTTTAAAGATGAATCCAACGGATATTGACCGAATAATGGTCGGGAATGCGGCTTATGAAGGGGATACCTCAATCTGTGGGACGAATGACGGATTGGCGATGAAGTTCTGTTTTGGAACGGACGGAACGATTTGTGATGATGCCGGCGGCAGTAGTGGTTCGGGCAGCGGTTCCGGTACGGAAGACCCGTGTTTGGGAATAGATTGTGGTGCACATGGAATATGTAATAACGGTGTTTGTGATTGTACAAACGGTTATGAAGGAGTTCATTGTGAGATGCCACCGGCCTGTACAACAGATGATGATTGCTTAAACGGCGAAGTTTGTACAGATTATGAATGCGTTTGCCCAACATTACCGATTCCAACGGAGTGTCAAGAAATCACACCAATTGAAGAGGGGTGTGACCAAATCACCAATTTACCGGACGGAACAGAATGTTCGACTGGGGTTTGTTTAGAGGGGGCTTGTTGTAACCCGGATGACAGTCAAGCGTGTTGTGAAGCTTCTGGTAAGACATGGCAAGAAGAGACACAAACATGTTGTGGGGAAACGGCATGTGTTTATCGGTACACGAATCCAGTCGGAGCCATTGGTTCGGATTGTCAAGTAACCGGATATGTCAATCCGACAGGTTCGGTTCAAGCAACCTGTCAAATAACGGGCTACGTCAATCCGACAACAACGTATGAGACAATGCCGGATTTAAATACCAGCAGTTGCCCATCGGGCCAATATTGCCGTGTGGTATGGACGGGAGAAGATTGCAGCGGTAGTCTTGGTTACACAGGAGCCAGTACGATGTATGGGGTTTGTGAACAAATGACATCCAACGGTGGTTCATGTAAACAAAACGTTCATTTGACGGATACATATTTACAAGAAGAAACAGGATGTTCTTCCGGGATGTATTGCCAGTTGACGTCATCCACGGAAGATTATACCGGCGGTTTAGATATGACCGGTTCGGATCCGATGTATGGATATTGCTTATCAATGGATAGCACCAGCAAAACATGTTCAAATTAAAAGAAAGGAAAAGAAAATGAAGAAAATTTTATTAGCAACCATCGTAGCAGCCTTTATGGCCACGTCAGCCCATGCCGCATGTGAGGGCGGGACGTTATCAGATGATGGTCAATTTTGTATCAGTGACATTACACTCAACTGGTGGAGTGCATCAAATTGGTGTAAAGCAAATGGTCGTCATTTAGCGACTATGTATGAAGTTTGCCCCGATTGGGACGGAAACACGGGAGGCGGAAAATGTCCTGTGATTGCCAGTTCTATTAGTAAAACTGCTTGGACGGCAACTGCAAGCGGTAGAGATAACGCGTTTTACGTTAATCCCTCAAATGGACTCGTGACCTACAGCAGTCGGAGTAATCCGAACCGCGCGTTGTGTGAATGATTCACTTCAAAAAAGGAGCCAAACGGCTCCTTTTATTTTTTGTAACTGGCGCGTTTTAATCGGTCATTAATTGCTAACCCTAATCCGCGCATCGGGATTGGCATGACGGCGATGCCTGTGTATTTTCCGTTATCCAGTTGTCGCATCATGGAAAAAAGATTAGCTGCCGCTTCTTTTAAATCTTCTTTTTCACTTAAATTTAAAACAGCTTTCGGTGCCGGCCCAAACCCTAATAAAGCTTCTTTCGCATCGGCTTCCAAAGCATTCATGCGCAAAGGAATTGTCGGTGCATAATGGCTTTTCATTTGTCCGGGGCTTTGCGGAGCCGTCGGGTCTTTTTCCGGACGGATAATCGAACCGACCACGTCTTCAATATCATCAACGGATAAACCGCCGTAACGCAACAGAACGGGTGTTTTATCCGTTGCCAGCAAAACCGTTGATTCAACGCCGACAGGACAAGGGCCACCGTCTAAAATCATCGGTGCTTTTTCTCTGAAAGACGTAGCCACATGGTCAGCCGTTGTCGGACTGATTCGTCCTGACGGGTTCGCACTGGGTGCCACAATCGGAATTCCTGTTTTTGTAATTAACTGAAGCGCGATGGGATTGTTCGGCATTCGAACAGCCAATGTATCCAATCCGGCGCTTGCCAAATAGGAAACCGGGCAAGACACTTTGCGCTTTAAAACAAGTGTTAACGGCCCCGGCCAAAAAGCATCCATTAATTGACGGGCAACGGGTGTGACCTCGACATATTTTTCCGCCATTTCAGGGCCGTCTACGTGCGCGATGAGCGGATTAAAAGACGGCCGACCTTTGAGTTCATATATGCTCGCCACAGCTTTATCATTGGTTGATACGGCACCCAAACCATATACAGTTTCTGTCGGAAAAGCGACCAAACCGCCGGCTTGCAGGATTTTAACTGCCTTTTGTAATTCTTCGTTTGTCATCTTTGTTCTCTTTAGTCGGGTCTGACACGTGTCGGTGTATTAAACGCCGTTGAATCGTAATAGCAATATGTGTAAACAAGCGCTTTTGAATCTGTCGACGTTTCCCATCCGGATTCGGTTTCTTGTTCCAAAGTGACAGTCCAAGAACCGGATACGTTTGCGGTTGTGTTCGTTGCCGCTTGTTCCGTTGCCTCTGCATTGGTACCGATTCGAACGCGATGACCGGCTTGAGAAAAATCGCTTGTTGCCGTTGATTTACGTTCTAAATCAAGGTTCGTGCTTTGAACGGTAGATGTTGATGTCGCAGAGTGTCCGTGGCTGGATGTCGTGACGTCCGTTAAAACAGAAGTGCCGCTGACAGTTGCTGTCGTTTTCGTTAAAGGAACAGTATTCCCGGCGACAGATGTACTGGTCGACACGCTTAAATTCGAACTGGATACCGGCGTGTGAAAATTATCCGTGTTGAGCCGAGCTTTTGACAAATCAATCTGTGTCGGAATAACGGCAATGGCGGGCGCATAACCGACCGGACAGCTGGGGTAAGCAACCGAACCGCTTCCGGAAATCGGTGTGATGCCTTTGTTAATATAAGTCGGTAAAATGTCGCTGAGCCGCGCTCCGCCGCGTGACGTCAATTTAATGTCGTTCATCACGGATGTATACGCCGGATCAATTTGGTAAACGGCATATTCTCCGTCTTCCGATAAATCGCTTATATTGATGCCGCTGTTGGGCGTTAATGCCGCTTTCGTGTTATCATCAGAGCTGGAAGAAGACGAAAAAGCAACCAAATCTGTTTCGATATTTCCTTCTTTCATTTTGATTTTTCCGGTTTCGGCATCTACTTCAAATAACGGCGCACACACAACACTGCTGCCGTCTTCTCCGGTGATGGTATCGCCGGACTTGCGAATATCCAGCGTATCATTTCCGTAGTTTTCAACACAGTTATAAGTCATGTCACCAACCGAAAAGAATGTCGGTGCGTGCAACCGATCCGTCACACCGATGTTGGCTTGTAACGTATCCCCGCGAAAGTGTTCAATCTTAACATCCGTTAAAAGGGCGGAATTGGTGGCCGCATCATAAGCCGTAATCGCCGCAATGCCGCGTTCCGGAGCATCCATTGTGTTTTCGACAATCCAAGTCCCATCCATCCCGTTGATGACGTTTCCCATAACAACGCCGCCGTCCAATCCGATTAAGGAAGCAATTTTGGCAGACCGTCTTAACGGCCGGTTTTCATCCACGGCTTTTTCGGTAATTACGCCGTAAATGACAGGGCGATATACCTGAACCCGGGCATCTTCGTTTTCATCAAATTTTTGATAACCGGCAGGTAATGTGTAAGCAAACAAATTAATGTCATAATCATCCAAAATTTCATCAATACCCGGATAGAAACCCGTTCCTTGCAATTCATCGCTGTATGAACCTTCCGCCGATGTACATTGTTGAATGGTGGTGACGTTTTTATATTCGCCGTTTAACATTAAGTTACAATCTTGCGCCGCCAATCGTTGTTCATAAGATTGAATATAGGCCGTCACACCATCCTTAATCGTACGAACTTCCGTCGCGATATTGGCGTTTGAAATTTCCTCGTTCCGCCGATTGATTTGCTGGTACAACAAAGGCGTAATCAGGGCAATCAGCCCGAGTACAGCCAAGACTTCTACCATTAAAGAGCCTTGTTCTTGTTTTTGTGTGAGTGTGTGTCTCATTTTGTACCTCTTTTACAATTGTGGATAGATGATTTGCGGGGGATTTGTTTTAAATGAATAAGCCGTGGACAGACGGGAAATACAGACCAAAACGTCTCGGTCAGCCGGAAGCGGCACTTTATCCATAAAGGCATTCGGCAGATAAACAACACGGTAACGCGTTGTATCGACAACGCAATTAGAACCGGGTTGATAGTCTGTTCCGGCCGGCGCGGTCGGTGCGGTGCAAGATAAAACGCCGCATGTTGCCGGCAAATGATATTGTTGGGTGTAGTCCGTTAAGAACAACCGTTCTCCGAGCGCCCGCGGAGACAAAGCCGTGAAATAGTCTCCCCAATAAGTCGGAATAGCCCCGTAAGTGATTAAAAAATCCGATGTGGTGTAGGCGGCATTTTCATCCGTCAGGCCGCACGAGGCCGATAATTCACCGGTGGTGTTATTGATACATAAAACAATGCTGGCAAAACCGGATCCGCTTAAGTTGTCCGAAAAGTCATTCAAAACTGTTCCTTGCGGCAGGTAAGAACGAATGGCCGGGCTTGAAACGACACCGATATTGGCACTTTTTTGATTGAAAAGATTAATGCTGGTGTTCAACATTTCACTTATATAATCGGGGACATCATTTTCATTTTTGTGCTTAACCGCTTTAAGGGCCGCCATATGTTGAGCCACAAACGGTGCAACCAATGCATCGGCTTGCGGTTTGTCAATCAAGCGCAAACCGTCGTTTCTGGGAAAGAAACTGAAATAAAGAAGGCTGGCAATAAAAGTCAGTAATCCAAGCCAAAAGAACATTTTTTAACCCTTGTGTTTGTTTTTCTCGTTAGGGTTTAGTTTAAGCTATTTTGTGGAGCGGTTCAATAAAAATTTAATGAAAAATCAACTTAATTAAACCGATGCAGATCCTTGCCGTTATGCGTGAGCCATTTTTTGGCTTTCTCCGTGTCAGGATAAAGCGTTGTAACGGCTTTCCAAAATGGACGCGAATGGTTCATTTCTTTTAAGTGAGATACTTCGTGTGCAATAACATAATCCAAGACAAACAACGGTGCTAATCCCAACCGCCAACAAAAAGATAAATGACCGTTCGCCGAGCAACTGCCCCATCTGGAAACCGTATCGCGAACGGCGACAGCTTTAACATGAACACCGGATAAAGCGGCAAATTCCAAAGCTTTTTGACCGGCATAATGTCGAACTTGTTCTTTGATAAAATCCGTCACGCGTCGGTGTAAATGGGCGGCATCGCCGGAAACATAGAGAACGCCGTTTTCAATCCGAGCGCCGCATCGTTTTTGCGGAGCATGGCAGATGGTTACTTCTTGGCCTAAAACGGATATTGTCATGCCGTCTTGAAAGGATGTTTTGGGCGGTGTTAATTCCAATTGCTTGGTCAACCAGACGAAATGAGAGCGTACAAATCGTTCGGCTGTAAAAAGCGGGCAAAAATAGGGAATTGTCATGACGGGCAAAGCTGTTTTCCGGTCGATTTTTAAGCGCATGGATTTTGCGTTGAATTGCCGGATGACCGTTATTTCAATGCCGTCAATGATTAAAGATCGTCCCATGATACGATGTGTTCCTCTAATTCAATTTCGGGGCTTTCCGAAATCGCTCGGTTTTTGACGGAAATCCCCATGTCATGAATGGTTTCAGTCGAACCGGAAATCAAAGGATGCCACGGTGGCAATCCCTTTTTTTCTTTCAGCCAACGGTAAGCACATGTTTTGGGCAGTGCTTTTGACAATTTTTTATAATTGTCTGGTGTCAACTTCATACATTCCGGCACAATTTGCCGACGTTGTTCGTAAATGGGACATGCCCCCGTTTCAAGATTAAGATAGCGACAAGCAACATTTGTAAAATGAACGCGGAAACATTTGATTTTCATTAAACAGCATTTTCCGCAACGGGCGCACACGGCTTCCCATTCATCAGGAGATAATTCTTCCAACTTTTTATTTTCCCAAAAAGGGGTTTGTTTTTCTTGTTTCATCTTTGTATCCTTTGTCGCCAGTATACCCGATTTTTCCCTTTTTTACAAAAAAAGTTTTTTCTTTTTAAAAACGAATGACAAATGAAATAAAATACGCTATGGTTATCATCAAGGTTGAAAATAAGTCTTATCAAACGAAAGGAAAAAAGGATGAAAGATTTCTTTGTCGGATTGGTTAAATGGATAATTGCTATCGGTATTATTTTGGCGATTGCGTGGTTTGTGTGGGATATTCCGCCGAAACAATTCCCGATTGTCGTGAAAGATAAAATCGTGGCTTTCGGAAAAGGAGTCAGCACGGGCTTTTCTGATTTTATGAATTCAACCGAGAAGTTGAAAAATGCCGGCGATGCACGGTTCAAAGAAGCGCAGGATGTTTATAATAAAACGGAACCTGTCGATCCGTTTGCCAATGCTCAATAATCGAGAAAGCTGATGCGTCCTAAAGTCAAACGCCGTAAGACACCGATTTGGTTTGTGCATAAGATTGTAAACAATCTGGGGGCTTTTTTATTTATTTTTAATCGGTATCTCGTTAAAATTTTGTTGATTGTCGGAATTGCCGCCGGGCTTTTTTACATGTGTTCACGGGTTGAACAATATCAACAAGACGATTCGATTGTTGTGGGCTCTAAACAAACATCTTCGTCGGGAACGGGAAAAGGACGTTATCAGCGGTCGGCTCCACCGCCTCAACAACCTGTTGTCACATACAGACCGGTTCAAAGTGCCGGCCCTGCGCCGCTGGCATCACCCAAAGAAGATGCTTGGCTGGAAACAACGGACTTTTCTCCGGACATGCAACCGTTTTTACCAAAAGAAGAATCGTTATCTTTTATTCAGTCCGAAGCGCGGGCTCGAATGAAAGAAATTGAAAAAAATGTTTTAGAAAAACGTAAATAATGCTTGCAATCTGCAACTATAGGTTGTAATCTCTTGAAAATAAAGGGGATTATACGTGGCCAAGCAGGAAAAAGTATTATACTTGTTGCGTCATGCCGGCGGCCGGCGCCTTCAAACATCGCTGATGGATTTTGAGCGTCCTTTGTCAGAGCGGGGAAAGAAGCGTTTGATCGTTTTGTGTGATCATTTGAAAAAGCATCCGATTGCTCCGGAAGTCATTTTTTGTTCCAAAGCAAAAAGAGCCAGACAGACGTGTGCTTATTTAAAGCCTTATTTTCCGAATGCACGTATTGTTTATCATGATTATTTGTACTTGGCGTCTGAATATTCTTTGTTGGAGCTTTTAAATTTGGTGGATGATTCAATCTGCCATATTTTAATTTTAGGCCATGAAACGTCTTTAACGAATTTGGTTTATCTGTTGTTGAAAAAAGAAAGCAATTTGCTGCCTCAATCACTGCATGTGACACCTTGCACGTTAATCCGCCTGCGGTTAAAAGACGATACGCGGTGGGTCGGCTTTAATTATAAACAGGCGGTTTTGGATGAAATTTTTTCGCCTTAATCTGTTTTTTTAAGTGTTTGGTCTTGCACCTCGAAATGGTTCGTGTTAAAACAAAAGATGAATAAAAAGGGGTGTTGAAAATGCCTGTGAAAAAGAAAACAGACTTTGTATTTGAAGAATTAACCGTCGATGTAACGGCGGCTTATCCGTTGTCGGAAGAGCAAAAAAAACGCTTGATTCGGCTCATCGGTGAAAAGCTGAAAATCAAGACGGTTCATCTGAATATCAAGATTGATACGCATTTATTGAGCGGTTTTCAACTGCAAATCGGATCTTCGCTGATTGACGTTTCCGTGAAGCGGAAATTAAGTTTACTGCAAAAAGCGTTGCAAGATGTGTCTTTGGCGAATTTATCAAAGGAAGCATTTGAAGATTTGCTGAAACGATTATTACAAGATGAAAAAATGCAACCCCGTGTTGAACAGGTCGGGCGCGTTGTTTCGGTTAAAGACGGAATTGCCCGGGTTGCCGGGATGCGTGCGACGCGTGCCGGAGAACTGATTGATTTTCCGGAAGGGCTTCAAGGGATTGTCTTTAATCTGAATCCAGAATTTTCGGATGTTGTTGTGTTGGGGGATGACAGCCGTTTGGAAGAAGGCGATTTAGCCGTTCAAACGGGAAACGTCGTAACGGTACCGGTTGGAAAAGCGCTGGTCGGCCGGGTTGTGGATGCGTTAGGACATCCGATTGACGGTGAGGGCGATTTAAATACGGAATTGTTTATGCCGTTGGAGACGCCGTCTCCCGGTATTGTGGACAGACAATCTGTTCAAAAACCGTTTCAAACGGGAATAAAAGTTGTGGATGCTCTGGTGCCGATTGGATTGGGGCAACGTGAATTGATTGTGGGCGATCGTCAAACGGGTAAAACGTCTTTGATTATTGATTCGATTATTGCCCAAAAGGAACAAAATGCGTTGGCCAGCAAACCGGAAGAGAAGCTTTATTGTATTTATGTGGCCATCGGTCAAAAGCTTTCAACGGTGGCGGATGTTGTTCGGACTTTGCAAAATTTCGGTGCAATGGATTATACAACGGTTGTTTCGGCATCAGCATCCGATTCGGCGTCTTTGCAATATTTGGCACCGTTTACGGGGTGTACCATCGGGGAATATTTCCGGGATCATAAAATGAATGCCGTTGTTTTTTATGATGATTTATCAAAACATGCGAATGCGTATCGTCAAATTTCTTTATTGTTGCGTCGTCCGCCCGGTCGAGAAGCTTATCCGGGAGATATTTTTTATCTGCATTCCCGGTTGTTGGAGCGGGCTGCGATGATGAGTGATGACAAAGGCGGTGGTTCGTTGACGGCTATTCCGGTCGTTGAAACGCAAGAAGGCGATGTGTCGGCCTATATTCCGACCAATGTGATTTCCATTACGGACGGTCAGATTTTTTTGGAAAGCAGCTTATTCCACGAGGGTGTGCGCCCGGCCGTAAATGTCGGTTTATCGGTCAGCCGGGTGGGGTCGAAAGCGCAACGGCCTTTGTTGGCGAAGATTGCCTCTTCTTTAAAATTGGATTTGGCTCAATACCGAGAAATGTTATCATTTGCGCAAATTGCTTCAGATTTGGACGTTTCCAGCCAAAACATGTTGAAAAAAGGGGTTCGAATCACGGAAATGATGAAACAAAAGCTGCATCATCCTTTGTCGTTTGAACAGGAATTTATATCGATTTATGCGGCCGTTAAAGGATATTTGGAATTATTGGCGCCTGCGGATATTTTAAAATTTGAAGAAGAATTGTTAGAGCACCTTCAATTGGATGAGCCGGATTTAATCAATGAAATCGGGAAAGCGACGGCTTTGGATGAACGGTTGGAGAAACGGCTCGATTCTGTTTTAAAAGAATTTGTTCAAACGTTTGTTGAAAAGAAAAATCAAAAATGAGCGGATTAAAGCAGTTACGGACACGTATGAATACAGTTTCATCGACGATGAAAATCACAACGGCGATGAAAATGATTTCCGTGTCTAAACTGCGTAAATCGCATGATGCATTGTTTAAGGCTTATCCGTATGCGGACGAAATCGATCGGATGGTACGTCGATTGGTTCGGGCAGCGTCTTTTCGTCAAGAACAAATGATGGCAGAAAATAAAACGGAAACGTTGTCTTTGCCGCTGTTACTCACGGGGCGCGAAGAAGAAAAGAGATTTTTAATCGTTGCCGTCATGTCGGATGAAGGCTTGTGCGGGTTGTTTAATCAAACGATTATTGCCAAAGTCGAACAGATGATTGATTTCTTGCAACAGGATGATAAAAAGATTTCTTTATTATGTTTCGGCAAACGCGGCGGCGATATTTTAAAACGTAAACATCCGGACATGAATATTCATATAACGTCTAAACGGACGGATTTGTCGGCTTTCGATGAAGCGGAACGATTGACCTATACATTAATAGATTCATTTTATTCGGGTATTTTTGATGCGTGCGCCGTTGTCTACAGCGAATTTGAATCGGCGGCGGTACAAAAGACAACAATTGAACAAATTGTCCCTGTTCAAACGTTTAATCATGAAAACAGATGGCAGTTTTTGATTGATTCTCAAGATCCCGTCTACGTGAAACGAGATGTTTTGGGGCAAAAAAAGATGGCGATGCAGCAAACACCGCTTTTTACGGCGATTGCCGGACAGAATATCCGCTCGCCGCTCGGAGCGATTGATGCGGAAAATTTATTGAAAGAAGGAACGCGGCCGGCAGATGCGTATGATTATGATCCGGATGAAGTTGTTATTTTGGAAAACGTGTTACCGCTTTACATTCAATCTTATATTTACAAAGTGTTATTGGATACGACGGCTTCGGAAAGCGCTTCGCGCATGCTGGCGATGGATAATGCTTCTAGAAACGCGAATGATATGATGACGCAGTTGAAAAAAACGTATCACCGCAAACGGCAAGAGCTGGTGACCAGAGATTTGATTGAAGTCGTTGCCGGTTCGTCGAGTTAGGGAGAGAAAGATGAAAGAACAAAAAACAGGCGTAATTGTCAGTGTCATGGGATCTGTGGTTGATGTGCAATTTAATCCTGAAACAATGCCGCTTTTATTGACGGCGCTTCACGTCGAGCGAGAAAACGGGGACGTGTTAACGTTGGAAGTTGTTCAATTGTTGGAAAATTCGATTGTTCGGTGCTTGTCCATGGGGCCGACGGACGGATTGTATTTAGGGCAACCGGTGATGAATACCGGCGCTCCGATTACAGTGCCTGTTGGCGAAGCAACGCTCGGGCGTATTATGAACGTAACGGGAGAGCCGTTAGACGGCCGCGGTCCGATTCAATCTGCGACACAAATGCCGATTCACCGAAAAGCGCCGACTTTTGTGGAACAAGCAACAGAGACGTCTGTTTTGGTGACGGGCATTAAAGTCATTGATTTGCTGTGTCCTTATGCCAAAGGTGGTAAAATCGGCTTGTTTGGCGGCGCAGGGGTTGGTAAAACCGTTATTATTATGGAACTGATTAACAATATTGCCAAACAACACGGCGGGTATTCGGTCTTTACGGGGGTTGGGGAAAGAACGCGTGAAGGCAACGACTTGTATTACGAGATGATTTCAAGCGGTGTCATTGACTTAAAAGGCGGTACGTCGAAGGCTGCATTGGTCTTCGGGCAAATGAATGAGTCTCCGGGAGCGCGGTCTTTGGTGGCTTTAACGGGATTAACGCTGGCCGAGTATTTCCGTGACCAAAAAGGCCAAGATGTGTTGCTGTTTATTGACAATATTTTCCGCTTTACACAGGCAGGGTCAGAAGTGTCTTCATTATTGGGGCGAATTCCGTCTGCGGTGGGCTATCAACCGACTTTGGCGACGGATATGGGCGAATTGCAAGAACGCATTACATCCACCAAATACGGCTCTATTACCTCCGTACAGGCTGTTTATGTTCCGGCCGACGACTTGACGGATCCGGCACCGGCAACGACGTTTTCGCATTTGGACGCGACAACGGTGTTGAGCCGGGCGATTGCAGAGCAAGGATTATACCCGGCGGTAGACCCGTTGGAATCGTCCAGCCGGATTTTAACGCCGGAAATCGTGGGCGAAGAACATTATTCTGTGGCTCAGGAAGTTTTAAAGATTTTGCAAACATATAAATCGCTTCAAGACATTATTGCGATTTTGGGCGTAGATGAACTGTCGGCCGAAGATAAATTAACGGTTGCCCGCGCGCGTAAGATTCAACGTTTCCTGACACAACCGTTTACGGTAGCGGAAAGCTTTATCGGAAAAAAAGGCCGATTTGTCCCGTTGGAAGAAACAATACAAGGTTTTAAAGCCATTATTGAAGGCAAGTGTGATTATTGGTCGGAACAAGCCTTTTTCATGGTCGGCAACTTGGACGAGGCTGAACAAAAAGCCAAAGAGTTGAAAAATACGGACGGACGGGAGGAATAATGCCTGAAAATCTGAAAGTTCAAGGCAAAATGAATTTCCATTTAATCTGCCCGACGCAGTCATTGGTGGATACGGTGGCGGATAAGGTTTTATTGCCGGCTTTGGGCGGGGATGTGATGATTTTAAAAAACCGAGCGCCGTCTTTTTTCTTTATTGTTCCGGGAGCGTTGTGGATTTACAATAAAGGTGAAAAGCCCGTTTGTTACTTTGTCTCTCGCGGCATTGCCGAAGTTCGGCGGAATATTTGTTCCGTTTTGGCGTGGGGAGTTGATTTGAATAAAATTAATCCGCAAAAAGCGACTCATGATTTGCAAGAAGCCGAAAAAGAATTGGAAACAGCTCATTCCGAATTGGGGAAAAAAGAAGTTTTGCATAAAATAGAATACTTAAAGTTGCTTTTAAACGGCGCTCTTCATGTGCAAGAACCTGATTTTATCGATAAAACGTAATTTTTCCGGCTTTTTTACTCTTTATTAAGGAAGCCGGGCGTATTTTTGTATTCAAGAAATGAAAATCGTGTAAACGGTTGTGATTTTCTTGATTTTCAGTTATAGGAATGCTATAATTGAAGATGGGTATTAAACCGAGTTTTAACTAGGAAAAGGATAAAAAACATGAAAAAAACTGAAGCTGGTCGTTCAATGATTGAAATGTTGGGTGTTTTGGCGATTATCGGTGTGTTGTCCATCGGTGGTCTGGCCGGTTACACAATGGCGATGAACCGCCATCGGGCCAACACGATTTTGGACTATGCATCCCGTTGCGTTGTTGTTGCTCAAACAAACGGTGATGGTTCCCAAATGGAAACAGGTGACTGTAAAGCCATTTTGGATGGTGAAACCATTCCGGGCGGTGCAACAGGCATCAGCATTACATCTGCTGCAACGGAAGTCGATCAACCGGTCGTAACAGTTACTGGCGCTTCTGACAAAGTTTTGGAAGCGATGGACAATCGTTCCGGTGGTACAGTTACAATTGAAAACGGTGTGATTACATTCAACACATATGCTTCATAATCATTGAAACGCATACATAAGAAAGCGCCCTTTCCAACGAAAGGGCGTTTTTATATGGCTTTTATCGACGTCAATCAATACAAATAGGTTGATTTCGGTGGAAGATGTGGACGATTAAGAAGGAGAATCCGAAGGCGTTGGCTTGCGGTGATAAAGAGATTTAAGTTGCCCGCAGGCAGCCATAATGTCTTGCCCTCTGGATTGACGAATAGGCGCCGCAAAATAAGCATCTTCCAAGATTTTGGCAAACTTATGTATCGTGTTGTTCGAAGAGGGTTCAAAAGCACAACCATCCCACGGATTGAACGGGATGAGATTAAATTTGACTTCCAATCCTTTAACCAATTGAATCAATTCACGTGCGTTTTCCGGCGAATCGTTAATTCCTTTCAACATCACGTATTCCATTGTGATGTATTGGCGGTGTTCGCAAAGCCGTTGATATTCTTTGCAAGCATTTATCAACACGGCTAACGGATATTTTCGGTTAATCGGCATAATTTGATTACGAATAGTATCATTCGGTGCATGCAGGCTGATAGCCAACCGAACCCCCAGATCTTTGGCCAAGTTCGGAATTTTGTCGGCAATGCCGGATGTCGATACCGTAATACGGCGTTTGGAGATGGCCAATCCTTCTCCATCCATGATAATACGCATTGCGGTCACCAAATTATCATAATTGTTGAGCGGTTCGCCCATGCCCATGACGACAATATTCGAAAGATACCGTGTTTCATCCACGGGCGTCGGCCATTCTCCGTAACTGTCTCGTGCCGCCAAAAATTGACCGACAATTTCGCCCGCCGTTAAATTACGTTGAAATCCTTGCGTTCCCGTGTGGCAAAATCGACACCCCATTTGACATCCGACTTGGGTCGACAAACACACGGCGCCGCGATCTTCTTCGGGGATGTAAACTGTTTCAACTTCTTTTCCGTCCGCAAAGCGTAACAACCATTTACGGGTTCCGTCCGTTGAATTTTTTTCCGTTATCACTTGAGGGCGGGAAATCAGATATTTTTCAGCCAACCGCGCCTGCAACGGTTTTGCCAAAGTCGACATTTTGGAAAAGTCCGTTACCCCTTTATTATAAAGCCAATGCCAAATTTGCTTAACACGGAAGGGTTTTTCACCCATAGTCGTCATTTCGGCAAGAAGCTCTTCCCGCGATAATCCGATTAAATCAATCATTTAACGGCCGCAAGCGTTACTCATGGCCCGATAAGCCTTTGTAAAACCGGTCAACGAGAATGTATCGGTTGTTAACGTGCCTAAAGAAGATTTACCTTTGAAAACGGCTTTATTTCCGGCTTTCATCTGGCGA
This sequence comes from uncultured Alphaproteobacteria bacterium, assembly GCA_937935995.1. GTDB lineage: Bacteria > Pseudomonadota > Alphaproteobacteria > CAAHEQ01 > UBA3637 > CALXXA01. Next base: position 18,988 of record CALGXF010000011.1, on the reverse strand, counting down.
ACGATTTTGGCATCCGTTTTGGAATCATTCCCCCAAGCGGTATCTTCATGCGTAAACAGTTCAATCGGTTTTTGTTTATCAACTTGAACCGTTGCGGTTGAGCCGGCTTTATACGTGTATCCGGTTGTCAAGCTCACCACATCATAAGATTTTTCTTTTGGCCGGTGGGCAACGATTAAAATGACGTCTCCGCGGCGTTTATATTTACCTTCCGATTTTTGCGGAACCGAAGCCATATAACATAATTTGCCGCTTTTTTCATTCGCGCTGTAGGCCGTCCAGTCGCCGAACGTGCCTAAAATTTCCAATTTTTTGTTGGAAGCGGCCTGTACCCCAGACGCGCACACTAAAAGAACAGCTAATAAAGAAATAATTTTTTTCATCACGGGACTCCTTTATCTTTCCTAACTTTTATCTTTGTACAACGAAAAACCGTTAAATGCAATCTTTAAAAAGCGATTCTAAATACTTTTTTGCCGCAGACGGGTCTTGTTTCAATTGTTCCGGTGTCGGCAAACGCTTGAGCCGCGCGCGTTTTTGCAAAGCCGGCGGCAATGAGGCCATCACTTGTTCGGAAATCGGAAAAAATAAATGTGTGTATCCTGACCACATGGTTGCAATCGGGTAATCTCCCCACAGGGATTCTTGTATCCAGAAAAGGGGTTTCTTGCCGACAAAAGCAGCCGGAGCCCACGGAATTAAAAAACGCATTTCGCACGACAAAACTGCATCGATTTTCAAAGAACCGAGTGTTCCTAAAATACCGAAAGATTCTTTAAATGTTCGAATGGCGCCCCGAAAACGGCCGGTTGTCGGATCAATCAAAGTCCCGGTGTAAACTTTGAACGAAATTCGGTTTTGTTTCAGCTTTTGACTAAAAACGCCATCCGGATTTTTAACAAGAACAATCGGTTCATATTGTGTCCGATTTATGTGTTGAATGGCTTCAAGCAAAACCGTATTTGTCGGACTGTCGACATCTCCGGAAAATAAAAAAGCAATGTTTAAGGGCATTATTCCTCCTTTTTGCGTAAATGAGCAACGAAAAAACCGTCCATGTCTTGGTCGGGGAAGGTTCGGATAAATCCTTGCGGCGTTGCAAAAGGCGAAGATATCGGCAAAATGTCGAATAAATCAGAAACCGCCTGAATACGGTCTTCGCCTTCTTCCGGTTGCAAAGAGCAAGTACAGTAAACCAATTCACCGTTTGGCTTTAACAAACGATGAGCCGCTCTTAACAACGCATGCTGTGTTTGGGTCAAATGAAGAACATCTTGCGGTGTTCGGTGCAATAACAATTCCGGGTGCCGACGAACGGTACCGGTCGCCGAACAGGGCGCGTCAATTAAAATCGCATCATAAAGGGTTTGCCCGGGATATTGAGCCGCATCGGCAATGATTAAGTTCGCCGACATATGAAGCCTTTTTAGGTTTTCTTCGACACGTTTCATTCTGTTTTTGGAAATATCAAACGCATCGACAATGGCACCTCGCGTGATTAATTGAGCTGTTTTTCCACCCGGTGCCGCACAAAAATCGGCAGTTTTCTTTGCCGTTAAATCATCAAACATTTGGACAGCCAAAGAAGCAGCAGAATCTTGAACCCACCAACAACCGTCGGCAAAACCCGGCATCGTTTGCGGTTGATACAGTGATTGAACGCGAACCGATCCCGTCGGCGTGACGAATCCGCCCAGTTCTTGCGCCCATTTTTCGGGATGACTTTTAACGGTAATGTCAAAGGTCGGTTCCGATAAATGAGCCAAAGCAATGGCGCGTGTTTTGTCTTCACCATAAGCAGCGCACCAAGCTTGCCATAGCCAATCCGGTGTGTTTAATCGGGCAGCGTCTTGTTGAGAAAACCAATGTTTTCCGGCGCGGGTCAGTGTTCTTAAAACACCGTTAATCAGGCCGGCATAAAAATCTTGTCCGACGGCTTTAGCCAAATCAACCGATGTATTGATAGCCGCATGCGGCGGTGTGTTTAAAAACATCAGTTGTGCCGTTCCAAGCCGTAAAATATCCATTGCCGTCTGTCCGCGCACGGGCAAGGGTTTGGATAAAGCTTTTTGAAGAAGGGCATCAATTTGACCGATACGGCGCACGGTTGTGGTTGTCAGCTGGCGTAAAAAAGCTTTATCTCGCTTTTCCAGCGAAACATGTTTTAAAGCCGCTTCAAATGCATCATCAATCGTTTGATTCTTACGCAGAACCTGTTTTAAAAGGGTAAGTGCCGTTTGACGAACCAAATCCGCCATTATTCGCTCTTGCGACGCAGGAAAGACGGGATTTCCAAATCTTCTTCGTTGATTTGGGGCAATTCCTTTTCCGGTAAAAGAGTTTTGATGCTTTCTTTTTTCAGGCGCACTTTTTCCGTTGTTTCAAAGGAAGATCTGTCGCCGAAAATGCCGGGTAAAAAGCCGTCGCCTAAAAAAGATTTTCGTTTTTTGGGCTGCGGTTCTTCTTTTTCCGAAACCAACGAGACCGGTTCGGGAATGAAGTCATTTTCTTCTTCTAATTCCTCTTCTTCCAAAGGCTTTTCAATTTCGGCTGCCGGTTCGGGAATAAATGTTTCCGCATCTTCATTGATATTCAAAACCGGCATATCGTGCATGGGTGTTTCTAATGAAATATGCGATAAAACGATATCCGATTCTGCCGGCGCGGGAGATGATTCTGTCGGAACGTCTGCGGGTTCAATCGGTTGCGGCGGTGTGACCACAATCGGTTCAGCCGGCGCCATCGTTAAAACAGAAGCCGCTTGAGTTTGTTTTTGTTCGTTTTCGCTGGATAAACCGGTGGCAACAACCGATACTCGGATTTTACCGGCCAACGTTTCATCACAGCTGGCACCGAAAATAATATTTGCATCTTCATCGACTTCTTCGCGAATCCGTTCAGCCGCTTCATCCACTTCCATCAATGACAAATCGCTACCGCCGGAGATGTTGATAAGAATACCTTTTGCCCCTTTCATTGACACATCCAACAAAGGATTTGAAATGGCTTTTTCCGCAGCAATTAATGCCCGGTTTTCACCTTCGGCTTCTCCGGAACCCATCATCGCTTTACCCATTTCGCAAATGACAGTTTTCAAGTCGGCAAAGTCCAAGTTAACCAACATCGGTGTCATCATTAAATCGGTGATGCTGCGTACGCCTTGATACAAAATGTCATCAGCCATTTTAAATGCATCGACAAAAGATGTGTTTTCTTTTGCAATTCTGAACAAGTTTTGATTGGGAATAATAATCAACGTGTCAACATATTTTGCCAATTCTTCGATGCCGGCTTCGGCAACACGCATGCGTTTGGAGCCTTCCAATCGAAACGGCTTTGTAACCACGCCGACAGTCAAAATACCCATTTCTTTGGCGATTCTGGCAATAACCGGAGACGCCCCGGTTCCCGTTCCGCCGCCCATGCCGGCCGCAATAAAGAGCATATGCAAATCTTTTAAAGATTCTTTGATTTTATCGTGGCTTTCTTCCGCCGCCTGTTTCCCGATTTCCGGATTGGATCCGGCGCCTAATCCTTGCGTTAAAACAGAACCCAACTGAATGCGCTCATGTGTCAAAGATTTAGACATCACTTGAGCATCCGTGTTCGCAACGATGAATGAAGCCCCGACCAAATGAGATTCAATCATATTATTAACAGCGTTTCCGCCGGCTCCACCGACACCGATGACGCCGATGTTGGGTGTTAACAGAATTTCGGGCATTTGTTCCGGCAGCCCGATGGAAAGATTTGTTTCGGTGTCTTTGTTTAGAAATTCTGCATCAGCCATCTTATCATCCTTCTTAAAAATCCGTTTGAAGTCGGGGTTGTTGTTTTTTCTTTATCATTAGTCTGTATACGCCGATTTATCGCATAACGCAAGAGTCCCGTGCAGGTTGCGAAGCTGGCTCCCGGCGGTGTGTCGGGCAAGCCGTTGATTGCAAACGGTTTGCCGAGCCGTACTTGGGCTTCTAACAAGGCGTTTGTTTTTTCGCGCAGCCCTTGTAATAAACTGGCACCGCCGGTTAAAACGACTCGGCGGGTCGCAAAATCGCATCCGTCTTGTGCTGTCAGGTAAGAACCGGTCAGTTCCAACATTTCTTCGATTCGGGGAATCATGATTGAAATTAAATCAGCCCGTGAAATTTGGAGCAAAGCGCCATCATCCTTTTCGCCAATCAGCGGAATATTGATGGTTTCCTTTTTATCTTGCGGCGATAAAAAAGCACAGCCGTACAACGTTTTAATGCGCTCTGCATCCGGTATCGGCGTTTTTAAAATTTGAGCAATGTCTTTGGTAATAAGGTGCGCCCCCAATGGCAACATCGCCGTGTACCGGATAAATCCTTCCGTGAAAATACCGATGGACGTTAATCCACCCCCGATGTCAATAACGGTGCTGCCGACTTCTTTTTCCTCATCCGATAAAACGGAAAGACCGGAAGCATACGGTGTTGCCACTTTGGCGGCAATCGATACATGGCATCTTTCCAAAGCCATCACTAAATTACGCAATTGAGTCAACGGAACCGAAATCACATGCAAAACAACGCTTAAATGATGGCCATATAAATTCGTCGGTTCTTGAATATTTTCTTCACCGTCAAGGGTGTAAGAAATCGGTAATTGATGAATGACTTCATGGTCGGTCAAGTCAATTTTGTGCAACGCTTGGTCAATTAATTTTTTAACGTCTCCGGAAGAAACGGGACGGTTGTCAGGCAATTCAATGGATGCTTCCACATAGCTGGATTTCAAAGCCGTCGAAGAAATATTAACAATAACCGATTCGACGCGCCGTTCGGCTTTTTCTTCGGCCATCATGATTGCGTCTTGAATGGAAGCCGCCGCATCCGCAAGGTGTGTGATAACACCGTTTTTGATGCCTTTGGCTTGCGCATATCCGTCTCCGACAATGTGCAAAGAGCCGTCTGATAAAATGCGCGCAATTAAACAGCAGATTTTGGTCGATCCGATGTCTAGCGCCGTTAAATAACCGTTTTTAATGATAGGATCAGACATCTTGTTCGGTCTCTTTTTGCAACAGGTTTTTGGGTTTAAACGACTCAATCGGTTTGTTGTCTATTGTTTGAACAATTAACCGATCCGGTAATCTTAAATCAATCAAAGACAATTGGCGATTGAGTAAATGATGTTTTTCATCCAGTCTGTCCAGCCGTTTAAGCGCTTCACTGATATTTTCTTCGGGCAACTCGATGATTAAACCGTTTGTCACATGGTCTAAAATCAAATTCCATCGCCGGCCGCCAATTCGAACGGCAGACATGGTGCGTCGCGCCAGTTCTTTATACTTGGCAATTTCGTTCATTAATTCGGGCGCATGTTCCGGAGCATCGTCTCCGACCGTAATGACCAAATATTCCAATCCGTCCGCCGATGTATTAATCACGCGGCCGTCTTCGTCAATCGGATGATGTTTGCCGTCTTTTTGCCACAAAGCAATCGGATTTTTTTCCATAAGCCGGACATATAACAAATTCGGTAATTGGCGGTGAATTTGGACATGTTTAACCCATGGCAACCGAGACAGATTATCGAAAATTTCCTGCATATCGACTTGTGTCATCGGCATGCCTTGCCGAACATGTAATGCTTTTTTGATGTCAGATAAAGGCGTGCGTACGCGGCCGTCAATGAAAATGTCTGTTACGGCAAAGCCGGCGTTTTGCATTGTTTCATGAAAGCCGTTTTCAAAGGATTCTTTTTTCTGTTGAAAAAATCCGGAATGAAAGCCGTAAATCAGTAAAGCAGCGAGAATCAGAAAAACAAAAAGGTAAACCAGCCGGATAATCCGGTGCAGTGTATTGCGGACAGTCATCCCTGATTTCTTTTTCGTTTTTTTTATTCTTCGCATGCAGCATCCTCTACCAAATAAGATACGACATCTTCATAAGAAATACCAGCCTTTTTCGCAACTTCCGGCAATAAAGACAATGGTGTCATGCCGGGTTGCGTATTTATCTCTAAAAAAGCGATTTTCGGATGTTCCGGATCTGTGTCATCATATCTGAAATCAGACCGGGAGACACCGCGGCACCCCAAAATTTGATGTGCTTTGAGTGCATACGCTTTTAAAATTTGAGTCTGTTCGGCCGGTAACGGTGCCGGAATGATGTGATCCGTTTTCCCTTCCGTGTATTTGTTCTCGTATGTGTAAAATCCCGTTTTCGGCGCAATTTCAACAATACCGATGGCTTGGTTGCCCAATACGGGGACACTCATTTCCCGCCCTTTAATGTATTCTTCCATTAAAACAGGGGCTTCCCCAAAAGGCCAACTGTTTATTAAATAATCTTCATCCGTTTGGCTTTCGATAATTGAAACGCCGACGGAAGAGCCTTCGTTGTTGGGTTTAATCACATACGGGAAAGGCAACGTATCTCCTTTGCGGATATCTTCAAGCGTTACCATTTTATCGGCCGCCATCGGAATACCGGCGTCTTTTAAAAGACGTTTGGTCATTTTTTTATCCATTGCCAACGCCGAAGCCAGACATCCCGAATGCGTGTACGGAATGCGCATGAGATTAAAAACACCTTGAATGTTACCGTCTTCTCCGAACCGGCCGTGCAAAGCATTAAAAATAACATCCGGATTTTGGGACTTCAGTTCGCGAATAAAAGCAACCAAGTCTTCTTTTAAGTCTATCAAAACAACCGGGTATCCTTTGGCTTTCAGCGCGTTAAAAACGCCTTGTCCGGAAAGCAATGAAATTTCTCTTTCCGAAGATGTTCCGCCGACGACAACCGCTACTTTTTTCATTCGTCAATCTCCTCCTTTATGCCGAGCCGCTTCACTTCCCAATCCAACAGAACGCCACATTTTTTGAATACTTTTTGACGGACTTCCTCTCCCAAGTCTTCTAATTCTTTGGCCGTTGCTTTGCCGGTATTGACCAAAAAGTTGCAATGTTTGTCCGACATTTGAGCATCGCCTTTTTTTAAACCGCGACAACCGGCTTTTTCAATCAACTTCCACGCTTTTAATCCGTCCGGGTTTTTAAATGTCGAGCCGCAGGTTTTAACGCCGATAGGTTGGCTGGTTTCGCGTTTTTTCTTGAAATCCAGCATGGTTTGTAAAATTTCCTGCGGATTTTTTTTGATGCCGCGGAAAGAAGCCCCCGTAAAAATCCAGTCTTCGGGCAGAGCATTTTTTCTGTATTTGAAAAAATCCGATTGTGGTTCAAATTCATGGATTGTTCCGTTTCCGTCTACTGCCCGAATGGAAACCAAAATATCTTTGATTTCGGATCCGTAAGCGCCGGCGTTCATCCGTAAAGCACCGCCGACGGAACCCGGAATGCCGGATAAAAATTCAAATCCGGATAAGCCGTTTTTTTGGGCAATCTTGGATAAATCAATCGTCAATAGACCGGCATCACATGAAATAATGTCTTCTTTAATGGTGTAATTTGTAAAGCTTTTACCCAAATGAATGACAATACCCGGGATACCGTTTTCGCGAATCAATACATTGGAACCGCCGCCCAAAACTGTCATCGGCATTGCCGGTTTATTTTTAATAAATCGAGCCAAATCTTTTTCATCGGCCGGTTCGAAATAAAATTCGGCCGGGCCGCCGACACCGAGCCATGTTTTTTTTGCCAAAATAACATTCCGGCGGATTTCCGCCTTCGTTTTGGGCATTTGCATTGCGACCGTTCGGCGCATCCATTTTTTCTTTAAAGCCTCAAACATCGTTACTCCATTTTATCCAGTTGGCGGGGCAGGTCATGCATCCATTTTGAAATGTCTCCGGCCCCGAGTCCGATAACAACATCGCCGTTTGAAACATGATCCAATACAAAAGACGGCAGCGTTTGACAAGAATCCAAAGCATAAACCGACGGATGACCGGCGGCTTTGATTTTTTGAACCAAGATATCTTTGCTGATTGTCGGCAGAGGTTTTTCTCCGGCCGCATAAATATCTGCCACGATGACCGTATCAGCGTCCTTAAAACAAGTGGCGAATTCATCCGCCAAGTCCAATGCCCGCGAATACCGATGTGGTTGAAACAAAGCAACGACTTTGTGGCCGGGTGTTGCTTCTTTGGCCGCTTTTAATACCGCTTCGATTTCAACCGGATGATGTGCATAATCATCATAAACCGTAATGCCGTGACTGCATCCCGTTTTGGTAAAACGGCGTTGAACGCCGCCGAATTCGGCTAATGCCCGGCGCATCACGTCAATCGAAATATTTAATTCTAATCCGATGGTCAAGGCCGCCAGCGCATTCAAAATATTATGCCGGCCGAACATGTTAAGCTCAAACCCGTCATAAACGGTGTCACCCAATCGGACATCAAATAAAAGCTGACCCGGCATCACGCGAACATGAATGGCCTGCAACCGTGCATTTTCTTGAAACCCATATGTTAAAACACGCCGCGTTTTAATTTTGGAAACAATTTCTTTGACAACCGGATGATCGGAACAGGCACAGACAAATCCGTAAAAAGCCGTTGTTTCCATAAAAAATTGATAAGCATTTTTCATATTGTCAAAAGAACCGTAATAATCCATGTGTTCCGGATCGATATTTGTGACAACGGAAACGGTTTTCGGCAGTTTTAAAAAGCTGCCGTCCGATTCATCGGCTTCAACAACCATCCATTCGCTTTTACCTTGTCGTGCATTACTGGCTTGAGAGTTAACAATGCCGCCGATAATGAAACTCGGATCCAAGCCGGCCATTTTCAACATTTCCGAAATCATTGCGGTTGTTGTTGTTTTGCCGTGCGTTCCGCTGACGGCAATGCCTTTTTTGTACCGCAACAGTTCGGCCAGCATTTCAGCCCGATGACCAACTGGAATACCCCGACGGCGGACTTCCGTCAATTCCGGATTGTCCGGTTGAATGGCCGAAGAAATGATGGCTGCGTCGACTTTATCCAAATGCGAAAAATCCGTATGTCCGATGAAAACGGGAATTCCTTTTTGCCGCAGTCGGTCACAGTTGGCATTTTCAATGTTATTCGATCCTTGAACCCGGATGCCCATATAGTGCAACGATTCGGCAATCGCGCTCATGCCGATGCCGCCAATTCCGATAAAATGAATCGTTTTGTCTTTAAAATAAATCATGATTTTTCCTTTTTAATCACCTTTTCTACGGCTTCTGTCAAAGCGCCGGCCGCATTAGTCTGTGCCGTTTGCAGGGCGCAATCGGAAGCTCGTTTTAAAATGGCAGGATTTTCCATCAGTTCCGTTAATCGAGCCGCTAATTTTTCGGGCGTGAAATCTTTTTCAATCATCAGCCATCCGCTACCGTTTGCCGTAAATACGCGCGCGTTGGCGGTTTGATGGTCATCGGCGGATGTAGGCAGCGGGATAAGCAAAGCCGGTTTACCTAATGCCGAAAATTCAGCCAAAGAGGAGGAACCAGATCTGGAAATGACCAGATGGGCATCGGCCAGCAAAGCCGGCACGTCCGTGAAAAATGGTGATAAAGTAATGCTTTTAATGCCGCTGTTACGATAAGCTTCTTGAACTTGTTCCATATTTTCGGCACGAACTTGCTGATGCAACACAAGTTTGGCTTTTAAATCCGGAGACAATAAATTTAACGCCGCCGGAATGACGGAAGCAAAAATTTTAGCTCCTTGACTGCCGCCCATGACAAGTAATCTGAATTCGGTTGTATCTGTCGGGTACGGTGTTCCGATTTTCTCCAAAATCGCCGGTCGGACGGGCATGCCGGTTTGCTGGGTTTTAATTCCTTCGGGGATGAGCGTCGTCGGTGTAAACGATGTTGCAATTAATTTGGTACGTCGCGCCAGCAATCGGTTGGCACGGCCTAAAATCGCATTTTGTTCATGCAAGATAACGGGAATGTTTAAAAATTGAGCAGCCAGTGCTGCCGGCAAAGAAGCGTATCCGCCAAATCCGATGACTAAAGACGGTTTTAATTTCGTCAACAGATAAACAGATTGCGTCGTTCCCCATAATAATTTAAAAGCTGCTATGATTTTTTTGAAAATGCCTTTGCCGGTGACGGCTTCGGCAGCAACGTAGTGAACAGGTAAAGTTGCCAATGTCCCTTGAATTTTAGTTTGAATGCGTTTATCGGTGATGAAAGCTAATTCATAATCTTTGTTTTTGATGGCCGTTGCAAAAGCCTCAGCCGGAAAAACGTGTCCGCCCGACCCGCCGGTTGTCAGTACAATCAATTTTTTCTTCATTCCAATCCTCCTTGAGTCGGATGTCGTCTGGTTAACGATAAAATGATGCCGAACCCGAATGCTAACGACAATAAAGAAGAACCACCGTATGAAATAAACGGCAAAGTCATCCCTTTTGTCGGAATAAGATTTAAGGTTGACGCCATATTTATGAATGCTTGTACACCAAATTGCGTTAAAAGTCCAGCAACGGCGAGCATATTAAACAGATTTTTTTCTTTGCTCATGACCCAAAAGCCGCGCCACAAAATAAATGCGAATAAGAAAATCAGGCCGGCACACAGAAAAAATCCGAATTCTTCCGCCGCGACGGCTAAAATAAAATCCGTGTGGGCGTCGGGCAGTTTCCCTTTGATGATGCCTTCACCCGGGCCACGCCCGAACCATCCGCCGTTATGAAAAGCTTCCAAAGACGTTTTGACTTGGAAAACATCGCCGGTTTCCGGATTTAAAAAACGGTCAATCCGGCTTTGAACATGCGGAAAAACAAAGTAAGCCCCGAGAAAAGCCAAAATGCCCAAAGCCCCTAAAATAATCACCCATAAAATGGAAATACCGGCCAAAAACAACTGACATCCCCAAATGGAGCTGACCGTAATGGTCATACCGACGTCGGGTTGAAGCAATAATAAAGTGACCACAATGAAATAAAGGCACCCGGCAATGCGAACACCCGGGAATTTATCAATTAAGCGGCCGGATGCGAATATCCATGCGCAGACGACGGCAAAAGCCGGTTTCATGAATTCGGACGGTTGAATGGAAAATCCCGGAAAATACAGCCATCTTTTGGCGCCTTTGACTTCCATGCCGGCAAACAATGTCATGACAAGCATGCCAAAGGATATGATAAACACAATCCCGGCAATCCGGCGGATTTGTTTGGGATTTAACATGGATACGCCCAGCATCAAGACAACAGAGGGGACTAAAAAGAACAACTGGCGTTTAACAAAGTAAAATGTGTCTTTTGTTTTTAAAATACGTTCGGCCACGGCAGGGCTTGCCGAGAAAGTTAAAAAAATGCCGCAAACGATTAAAGCAAAAATCGACCACAATAACCATCTGTCCAAGGTACGCCACCACTCGGCCAGAAAGAAGCGAACTTGTTGCAAAGAGGGAAGCATACCTTTCATTTTAACGAATCTTCAATGTTGATAACCCGATAAGAGCCAAAACAATGGAAATAATCCAAAACCGCACCACGACGCGCGTTTCCGGCCAGCCTTTTTTTTCAAAATGGTGATGAATCGGCGCCATGAGGAATACACGTTTTTTACGCATCTTATAAGAACTGACCTGAAGAATATCCGATAACGCTTCAACCACAAATAAACCGCCGACAATGGCCAATACCAATTCGTGTTTGGTCGCGACAGCCAGTGTGCCTAAAGCGCCGCCCAAAGCCAAAGATCCGGTGTCTCCCATAAAGATTTCGGCCGGCGGGGCGTTGAACCATAAAAAGCCTAAAACAGCCCCGATAACGGCACCGCAAAAAATAGCCAATTCACCGATACCCGGAATATAATGAATTTGTAAATAATTGGCAAAAATATGGTTCCCGGCAACATACGCAATAACCAAAAAGACCAAGTTGGCCATAATCAACGGCACGGAAACCAATCCGTCCAATCCGTCCGTCAAGTTAACGGCATTTGAGGAGCCGACGACAACAAGCACGCCGAAAACCAGATAAAAACACGCTAAATTAATCATAAAGTTTTTGAAAAACGGAATGGTCAGTTGTGTCGCCATTTCAGGCGTTTCGAAGCACATAACGGCAAAGACGGCAATCGCGCCGGTCAAACATTGCCAAAATAATTTTTTATGTCCGGAGACACCGGCGTAGTTACGTTTAATGACTTTTAAGTAATCGTCAATAAAACCCAAAAGGCCGTAAGCTCCCGTTAAAAACAAGACAATCCAGATATACGGATTACGCAAGTCTGCCCACAACAAGACGGAAGAAAACAACGAAATTAAAATCATTAATCCGCCCATGGTCGGGGTGCCTTCTTTTTTCTTGTGCGTTTCGGGCCCGTTATCACGAATGGGTTGACCTTTTCCTTGTTTTTTCTTCAAAAACCGAATAAGCGACGGCCCCAAAATAAAGCAAATCATTAATGATGTTAAAATAGCTGCACCCGTTCGGAATGTTTGGTATTTCAACAGATTGAAAACACTCACGTATTCGGCCAAAGGATAAAGCAATAAGTACAGCATTTTAATTCCCACTTGTTAAGACTTTGACGATTTCATAAAGCTTTATGCCATTAGACGCTTTGACCAAAACGGTATCACCGGATTGCAGCTCTTTTTCCAACGCCGGTAAAATGTCGGATGCTTTTTCGGCCCAAGCACCTTGCTGATTTTGCGGCAGTTTTTCATAAAGCTTTTTCATCATCTCGCCTACAGCATACACTTTATCAACTTGAATTTCCAGCAAATTATCTGCTAAATTTGTATGCAAAGTTTCCGCGAATTCCCCCAATTCCAACATATCTCCCAAAACGGCAATTTTACGGCCGGGTTGTGTCCCCAGCACGGAAAGAGAGGCTGCCATTGAAGACGGATTGGCATTATACGCATCATCAATAACGGTGAGGGCTTTTCCGTGATAAACGGTTTGAATAAAAGCGCCGCGCCCTTTGACGGCAGACATGCCGGCCAGACCGTCGGCAGCTTTGGATAAATCGCCCTGAACGGCGGCGACAACCGCTAATATGCCCAAAGCGTTTTGAACAAAGTGCAATCCGCACAGGTTCATGGTGAAAGTCAAAAGCGTGCCGGATACGTTTGCCTGAACGGTTGTCCGTCCGGCCTGTGTTTGCATATCAATCAGACGGCTGTCCGCTTGACTGTTTTGCCCGAAAGACAAAATGGAATGAACACCGTAAGAATCCGCTTTTTGCTTCAAAAAATCAAAAAACGGCGAATCGGCATTCAAAACAGCCGTTCCATCCGGCATCATGTGCGAAAAGATTTCGGATTTGGCGGCGGCAATTTCTTCTTCTGATTTGAAAAATTCCCGATGGGCAGAGCCAATCATTGTTATGAGAACGATTTTGGGTTCCACCAATTGAGACAGGCGTGTTAATTCCCCCGCGTGATTCATTCCCATTTCGATAACGGCATAATCGGCATCTTTCGGCAAACGCGCCAATGTTAAAGGAACACCCCATTCGTTGTTCAGATTGCCGGCGGTTGCGTGGACTTTTCCTTGCGTGGAAAGGGCGCGCACAAGCATTTCTTTGGACGTTGTTTTCCCGGAACTGCCGGTGATACCGATGCGGATGGCTTTGCTTGCATTTTTGGCATAAGTTGCCATTTGATAAAGAGCTTTGCCTGTGTCGGGAACGACCAACAACTTGTCTGAATCGGGGATAACCATCGGATGATCGACGATGGCCGCAACGGCTCCTTTTTTCAGGGCCTGTTCAACATACGTGTGTCCGTCCAGTTTATCGCCTTTGAGGGCAATAAAAAGGTCGCCCGGTTGTAATGACCGTGTGTCAATCGATACGCCGTAAGCCCGGATATTTTCCGGCAAAATACCGCCGGTCGCTTCTTGTAATTCCTGTTTGGTCCACAGCGGTTTTTCTTTTAATGCTTTTAACGCTAACAAAGCCTGAATCCGGTCATTAAACGTATACATCATGCCGTTAATCAGCTGGCCTTCTTCATGCCCTTTTCCGGCCAAAAGCAGTACATCGCCGGCCTTTAACCGAGAGATGGCTGTGTAAATGGCAACTGCCCGGTCGTCAATTTCTGTGGCTTGAGGAACCGCCGATAAAATCTGGCGGCGGATTTCGGCCGCATCTTCAAAGCGGGGATTGTCGTCCGTCACAATGACTTCATCAGCCAATTCTCCGGCGATTTTTCCCATAATCGGCCGTTTACCAATGTCTCGGTTGCCGCCGCATCCGAATAAAACATGCAATTTATTTTGTGTGTGATGGCGCAATGATTTTAACGCCGTTTCCAATCCGTCCGGTGTATGCGCATAATCAACAAAAATACTGGCTCCTTCCTGTGTCCGGCCGACCAATTCCATTCGTCCGTCAGGTGCTTTGATGGTTTGAAGTGCCTGTACGGCCGTTTCGGCAGGGATACCCGTTCCGATGGCCAAACCTAAAGCACATAAAATATTCATGCCTTGAAAAGCGCCGGCAACCGGCAGTTTTATGTCATAAGTTTTACCAAGGATGTTGACGGTTAAATCTTGTCCGGCTTCATGGAGTGTTTGTTTTACCAATCGCAATGCTTGGCCGTTTTGTCCGTAAGATAATACTTTTAATCCGTGAAAACGACACGTTTTATCCATTCTGTCAAATTCCGGAATGTCGGCGTTTAAAACAACAGTTCCGCCTTCGGCCGTTAAATCCGTGAAAAGCCGCATTTTGGCTTTCAGATAATTTTCCATCGTTTTATGGTAGTCCAAATGATCACGAGTCAGATTTGTAAAAGCTGTTGCTTCGAATGTCAACCCGTCCAAACGATGTTGATCCAGTCCGTGGCTGGATGCTTCCAAAGCAGCATGTGTGACACCGGTTTGTGCCACAGCTTGTAATTCCTGATTTAATGTTACGCTGGCAGAGGTGGTCATGCCGCTGTAATGTATGTATCCTTCGGACTGAACGCCGAGCGTACCTAAACTGGCGCTTTTATGTCCGGCGTATTCCCAAATTTGCCGCAAAAAGAAAACAGTCGACGTTTTGCCGTTTGTTCCCGTGACGGCAGCCAAGTGTTGCGGGTGTGGTTGGTAAAAACCGACGCTCATCAAGGCCAGCGCTTCGCGAATATGGTCGACATAGTAAACAGGGACACTTGTTTCCAAACTGGGGTGGTTCGTTAAAACAGCCACAGCACCGTTTTGAACGGCTTCATTGACATAATCGATGCCGCTGCCTTGATACCCGTCCATGGCGGCAAACAAATAACCGGGTTTGACTTCCCGAGAATCGCGTGCTAATCCTTGAATTTCGACATCGTTTTCAATGGGAAGAGCGATTTTTGCAAAGTGAAAAAGTTCTGATAAGCGCATTCGATATGTCCTATTTTTTGGGTTTATACTGTTCATAAGCTACTTCAATATAGGAGGGCTTTTCAAGCTCTTCTTTGGGTGTAACGCCTAAATGAGGCGCGATGGCTTCAATCATGGCACCGCCTGTCGGGGCAGCGTTCCACCCGGCTGTATTAAAGTACCAATCTTCCTTTCGTTTTTTCGGGTTTTCCAACATAACATACAAAACATATTGCGGATTGTCCATCGGAAAAGCACCGACAAACGATGTGCGAAGTGTCCCTTTGATATATCGGCCGTGTAAATCCTGCATTTCGGCGGATCCGGTTTTGCCGCCCACCAGATACCCTTTGATGTTTGCGCGTTTACCGGAACCGATATCAATGACGGCGCGCATCATGTGTCTTAAGATTTGAGACGTTTTCGGTGAAATAATTTGCGTGGCCGGCGTGTCTTTGTTTCCGTTTTTCAAAAAAGTCGGCGGCCGATATAATCCGCCGTTAACCAAAGCACTGACAGCGGTTGCCATGTGCAATGGAGAGACCGCAATGCCGTATCCGTAAGAAATAGTCGCTCCGTTGACTTCTCGCCAAACATCCGGTTGAATCGGCCGACCGCGTTCAGGCAGTTCACACGGGACAACAGACAATAATCCAAATCTTTCCAAAAAGGCTTTTTGCTCGTCTACGCCCACAGCCATGCCGATTTTGGCCGAACCGATATTGGATGAATAAATCAGCACTTCCGGAATGGTTAAAAATCGGTTTTTCCCTTGAAAGTCCGTCACGGTAAAGCGTCCCAAACGAAGCGGTTTGGTGGCATCTACTCGGTCATTGGGCGTAATTAAACCCGTTTCCAAACCCATTGCAACCGTGAACGGTTTCATGACAGAGCCGACTTCGTATAACCCCAAAGTTGCTCGGTTAAAAATATTATAATCTGTTCGTGTGGACGGTCGATTCGGATCAAAATCAGGTAAAGACGTTAAAGCAATGATTTCACCGTTTTGCGCATTCATGACAAGAGCGGCTCCGGCGGAAGCGCTGAATGTATCCATGGCTTTGGTCAGTTCGTACCGGATAATGTTTTGAACGCCGGTGTCTACGGAAAGCTGTAAAGGGTGTTTGTCTGTCGTTAATCGTTGATGAAAGGCCATTTCAAGACCGGCAATGCCTTTGTTGTCAATGTTGGTAAGGCCGATGATATGGGAAAATAAATGGCTTTGCGGATAAATGCGTTGTTCGCCGTCGGTAAAATTCAGTTGCGGATACCCCAGCCGGTTGATGGCATATTGTTCTTTGGGCGTCAGGTTCCGTTTTAAGTATTTAAAACTGGATTGTGATTTTAATTTTTCCAATAAATCTTCTTTGTCCAGTGTCGGCAGAATTTTTAAGATGTCGCGCGCCATTTGTTCCGGGTTTGAAATATCGCGTGCATCCACATATAAATCGACGGTTGGCAGGCTGGTTGCCAAAATCGTGCCGTTGCGATCCACAATATCGGCACGATTGACCGGCAAGTCTCCGGCAACAAGCATGCTGTGTTGGGGGCGCGAGGTATTTTTCTTTAAGATGGTTTGTTCAAACAGTCGAACACTTAAAACGGCAAAGGCGATTAAAAACAAATAAGCAACCAACAGCATCCGAAACCGGCCGGTTTTTAATGCGCTGACGGTTGTTTTATCTAAAAAACGATACCGATCGTTGGATGAAGTCGGGATTTCCTGACCGACGTAGTAATAAGGAGTCTTTTTGCGGCGCAGCATGTTTATTCCTCGTAGGCTGCGGGAATAATTTCCGGCTTGCGACCGGGTAAAGGCGCTTCTTTAAAAGCAACGTCTTCCAATTGAATGATTTGAGACGGCTTAATCACATCCAAACGAGTATGTCCGGCAATTAACAAACGGATTCTTTGCGGGTCGTTCAAATGGGTCCATTCTGCTTTTAAAACATGGATAGTGCGTTGATTTTGAATGATTTGGCGTTGTAAGGCCGTCAATTGTTCTTCTTTGTCCAGCACCTGATATTTTAAAATGAACATACCGGCACACGCAATCAAAGCACAGAGCAGGAAGAAACAATTAAACAAAAATCGTTTCATGACAACCTCCTTGCCGCCCGGAGCCGACTGGACCGCGCCCGCGGGTTGTCAGATAATTCGGCCGCTGACGGTGTTATCGGTTTTTTCGTCAAAATCTCGAAAGACGGCGCTTTTTTTTGAACTTCCGGCATGTATTTAGACGGGTTCGGAATATGTCCGGATTCTTGAGCCATAAAATTTTTAACAATTCGGTCTTCCAAAGAGTGGAACGAAACAACTGCCAAGATACCATTTGGGTTCAGCAGGCGTTTAGCCCCCTGAAGCCCGCGTTTTAATTCTCCCAATTCATCATTGACGTAAATTCTTAACGCTTGAAAAGTTCGTGTTGCCGCATCTATTTCACCCGGTTTTCGGGGCAGGCAGGAACGGATGACATCGGCTAAATCCAATGTGTTTTCAAATTTTTTCTGTGTGCGCCGCTCGACAATTTTGCGGGCAATGCGACGAGAGGCTTTTTCTTCTCCGTATTCATAAAAAATATCGGCCAAGTCAGATTCTTTAAACGTATTGACAACATCGGCGGCCGTTTGCCCCGTTTGTCCCATGCGCATATCCAGCGGCCCGTCTTTTTGAAATGAAAAACCGCGTTGAGGCTGATCAATCTGCATGGAAGAAACGCCGATGTCCAACACAATGCCGTCGACGGGTTCGTCAATTAAGTTTGCCATATCGCCGAACCGCCCATGAATTAAAGTCAAGCGTGGTGCATATTTTTGAACCAAGTTTTGTCCGGCGGCGATGGCAGTTTCGTCTTGATCAATGGCAAAGACACGGACGTTGGGCGCTGCATTTAAAATCGTTTCCGTATAGCCGCCTGCACCGAACGTGCCGTCTACATAAATACCGTTTGGTCGGATGTCTAAAACATCAATGACTTCTTTCAATAAAACGGGAATGTGGGACCGAGACGTCATGAGATCCCCTCCGTTTTACGGGATAATGTCAACGGTTCTTGAAAAGCTCTTTGCCGAATCTTTAGCAAAGAATCTTCCCATAAAGCCGGTTGCCAAATTTGAAAAGTTTTCCCTTTTCCGACAAAAACAGCACTGTCCGATAACAGGGCATGGGATAATAATTTCGGCGTTAAAGAAATACGACCGGTGCTGTCCGGGACAAAGACTTTCGAGTCGGCAAAAATTAAAGCCGTCAAATCATCTTGTTCTTTTGAAAAAGTATCGAATGTCTGGTCAATCGTTCCGGCCATGTGTTCCAGTAAATCGGCGGTACATCCTTCGATACACGGATGCAAAAAAGAACGATAAAGAACCAATTCAACTTGACGTTCGTCTAAAATAGAGCGGTAATCGGCGGGAATCGATACGCGACCTTTCGTATCAATCTTATTGGTGATGGTATCAAGGAAAAGGCAGCTTTTCTTGACCATTTTTATCCCCTGTTTTGTTGTCAGACTCGATTCCTTTTGTTTTCCTGTCTATGGGATAGCATGGGATAGCGTGGGAGTCAATGAAAATATGTTGTAAAATGAAGAGGTTATCAAGAACGAAAGAAGAACAAAAGGACTTCTTTATGTCCTTGATATTGAACATAAAGCAAAATTGTAAATAAAATGTTAAATGCATCCCGTATCGCACGTACCGCCGGTGCCGGAGATTGTACAATTTTCGCCGCAGAGGTGTCCGTTTTTCCAGCAAGTATAGG
>CALGXF010000010.1 GCA_937935995.1 uncultured Alphaproteobacteria bacterium | reverse complement strand
CAATAACGGTTCCTGTACAAGGATAACAAGTATTCGCTATATAATATCTGTTAGGACACCTTAAACATTCTTCTTCCGTCGTATTCCAACCTTGCTGAATTGAACACAAAACGCACGTTCTATTGTTTGGTGAATAAAACCGATTGAAACATTGCGAGCATGTTTGAGCATTGCTTCCCCAAAACACCTCTTGAGGCTCATTGCAATCATAACAATTCGACGCAGAGCCAAACTGTCCTTGCGGACAATTCCATGAACAGGCTGTCCCATCATTGGTAACAGTTCCCTCGCAGTAATAACACTTATCTCCTGCATAATATCTGTTAGGACACTTTAAGCACTCTTCTTTTGTGGAAGCATAGCCTACCTGCGTTGAGCACAAAACACATTGCTTATGACCAGATGCATAGAATCTGTTAGAACAACCGGCGCATTTCTTTCCTTCCTCGTCATAAATAATGGCCGATTCCGAGCATGAAATACACTCATATCCTTGTTGTATTTCCCCTTTAGGACATTTCACACAGTTTCCACTCACACAATAAGGCGTATCCCCACCGCACAACCGGCTGTTATCGTAGCAAATCTTATTCCGACATTCTGCACAAGTTCCCGGACAATCCGATGTTGTTTCACACCTTTCAAATCGATTCGGATTAGACATTTCCTCCCTTAAATCATTATTTAAATAAAATTGAAGAACATTCTCTTCACCGGGTTGACACCCCATTCCTTCATTCGCTGTCACTTCTTCAATCAATGGATTTTCAACCTTTAAAAGATAATTACATATTTTCTGGGCTATCGGAAAAGCCTCTATATAAAAAGTCATATCCGTTTCTTTAACAATAGCGAATTTTGAACCGGATTCCGATAAAAACCCCAGATGCGTTGAGGGAATTTTTTCTCCATTTTCTTTATGGGCAAAAATGTCATCCGAAATTGATAAAACAGCAAGCGTTTTTACATCATATAAAATATTATTTGCTTTATTTTTATTCAAAGCATATCGATATCCCATTAAACTCGAAATACTTAAAATTGCGATGATAGCTAACACAGCCAGCATTTCTATCATCGAACGACCGATTTGTTCTTTTCGCATGCGCTTCTCCTTTTTCGGACATTGTACTTGTTTTCTGCCGTAAAAAAATCGTACTTTACCGGTTGTTTTTTCCTTTTTTCATGCCGGCTTTCACACTCTACCCCCCCCCCCGGAAAATGTCAAGCGGAAATATTTTTATTTAAACACGTACCAGCGCTTTTGCCGGAATGCTTAAATTCTGCTTGCACCGAGATGGATTTGCTTTTATACTCAATTTGTCATCGGGAATGCCGGTGATGGGATTACAAGGTCCCTTAACATCAAACATCCTCCAAACTTTGGGGGAGTGCGTGAATATATTGAATAAACGCAGCCGTGATGTTACGGCCTTTGTAACTCCCCCACCTTGACATCAAGGTGGGTTTTGTTTAACCACAAAAAAGGAGTTTGAAGCATGTAATTTATAGATAAAAATCAGGCCCGCGCCGAACGAAAACAATTTCGATGCGATTTGGGTCTTCATTTGGCACAAGTCCGCACCGAATGCGGCTTGTCTGTTTCGGATGTATCCGTTTTGTTAAACCGGAGCGGGTTTTATCTGGAACAATTGGAAAAAGGAAAAGGAGATGTATGGATTCATACCTTACACCTTTTATCCCTTATCTATCATAAAAAATTGGTTATCCGGTTGGAATAAAAATAAAGCCCTCTGTAAAGAGGGCTTTTCCACTTTATTCCATGCCGAGCGCTTGTTTATACGCTTCCATTAAAAATTCAGCCTCCGCCCGATCCGCCGGATTCATCTTGCGCAAGCGCAATACTTGACGCATGACTTTCGGGTCAAATCCGTTGCCTTTTGCTTCCGCAAAAATTTCACGAATGTCCGCGCGAATGCCTTTGACTTCTTCTTCCAACCGTTCAATCCGGTCAAAATAAGACGTTAACCGTGTGGAATCAATTCCGCCTACTTCATCAGCCATTTATCTTCTCCTTATTGATTAACCGGCACAATTTTAACAGCAACCGCTACCGCTTTATCCAACTCATCCTGCGAACACAATCCCAGCGTTACCGGATTACGCGCTTCGATTTCATCCATGTTTTTATGCGTTTTCGTGCGAATAGATTCAATCGTCGGCCGCGTTGTCCGAATCAGCTTCACAATTTGCAAGTCATCCAATTCCGGATGATTTTTCAACAACCATGCAATCGCATCCGGTCTATCTGCCCGTTTCGCCATCGGCGTGTATTTCATGCTTTTTTTCATCAAATGCGCCACTTCATCCCGACGCACCAAAGCTAACCGTGCCTGCGCATCCTTTTCGCATCGTTCAATTTCTTCCTTGGTCAGCTGGCCGCCCGCAACCGGATCCAACCCCATGATATGCGAAGCCACTTCTCCGTCGGCAATCGCTTGAATTTCCAAAACATGCATGCCGCAAAAATCCGCAATTTGATCAAAAGAAAGCGTCGTATTGTCAACCAACCAAACGGCTGTCGCTTTCGGCATTAAAGGACGTGTCATGATAAAAACCTTTCATTTAGAATTAAACAAGATGGGATGTATTGTATCCGCTCTTTCAAAAAAAGCAAGGAAAAACAAAAAGCCGCCTTTGAAAATTTCCGCCGTGCCTGTCCAAAACCAGCCGTTACCGCCCAACCGCCCGGACACACGGCCACCGTTTTCAAATCAACGATCCATTTCCTTTTTCCGGACAGATGTTTTGGGCATCGGGTACGTGACTGTTCCGTCTTGATCTAACCGACCGCGCTGGCCGTTCGGAAAAGTAATCATTCGAAACTTATAATCACCTACTTTTGTCCAACGACTCGCAATGCGCAATCCTTCCACCGGACGGCCGTTTCTGAAATCCCGCATTTGCCGCATCAGCTCCAACGTGCTTTCAGGCACTTTTTGCCGGCGCACATAAAACGTTTCTCCGATTAACGAAGCCTGCTGTCCCGTCACAAATGTAAACCGATATCCCGTCACGCCGTACGAATGAATGATTCCGACATCCAAAATTTCCGGCGGCATCTGGCCGTCGCGCAGATAAGAATCCGCTAATTTATTCATTTGCGGGCGCGGCAAATCCGTCATTTTCTTTTCCGAAGCCGGTTCCCGTGTTTCTTCTGCCAAAGCCTTATCCGCAGCCAACGCAGAGCCGGCAGCAATTAAACCGGTGGCTAAAAGCGTTCTGACAGCTTTTGAAATATTCATAAACACACCCCTTCCAATAAAGGTGTATTTTAGCATATATTTTCCTTAAAATCTACCCTAAATATAGAAAAGGGAGCTTATCTGCCCCCTTTTATATCCTATGAATTCACCAGTTTATTCCACCAGCCGCCTTTTTTCGGTGCCGGCGGTGTTTCCGGTACAGGTGCCGGTTCAACTGTTTTTTCTTGTTTCACAGCCGTTTTTTTCGAAGCTTTTTTCGGTGCCGGTTCTTCAACCGCGACAACCGGCTGTTCTTCCTTTTTCACCAACGCTTTTTTAGGGCGGCCTTTTTTCTTGGCCGGTTCTTCCTGTTTCGGCGTTTCAACTGTTTCTTGCGCCATCGCATGGCTGTCGAATAAAATCATCGGTTCTTGATGAACAACCGTGAATTTTTCTTCGCCCGTTGTCATAGCTTGCGTCGAAGCCGCTTTGTTCCGGTCACGGTGATGCCGACTGCGTTGGTGCCGATGCCGGTTTTTGCGTTTTTCATCTAAACCTTCAGAATCTTCAACAACTGCTTCGGGTGCCGGTGCCGTTTCATGCGTCGCGGCAACAGGCTCTTCCAAACGCGTGTCAGAATTGTTTTGAACGGATAAATCCGCATTGTCTTTTCCGCGCCGTCTTTTGCGCCGCCGATCACGCCTTGCATTGGCAGACGATACGGCATTTTGACCATTTTGTTTCGCTCCCGATTCGCCGCTTGTAACAACGGCTTCTCCCCCGTTTCTGCCTGCACGTTCAAGGCGAAAGTCAGTGGGATGAATCATCCCAACATCTCCTTCCACCTTAATCGTTAAATCATATTTGGATTCAATTTGCGATAAATGGGTCCGTTTGACATTTAAAACATACAAAGCCACATCCATCGGCAATGTTAATGTTAATTGACAAGAAGCATACTGTTCGCCGGCATCTTCCAACACATGCAAGGCATGCATCGCACACGATTCAACCGACCGAACAACGCCTTTGCCTTGACAATAAGGGCATACATGATGACTGGTTTCCAAAAAGCTGGAATGCAACCGCTGACGCGACAATTCCATCAATCCGAAGCCCGTGATTTTACCCATTTGAATCCGGGCACGGTCTTTTTTCAACGCTTCTTTCATCCGCCGTTCCACAGCATGATTGTTGCGCGCTTCGTCCATATCAATAAAGTCAATCACAACCAGCCCGGCCAAGTCCCGAAGCCGTAATTGGCGCGCCACTTCATCTGCCGCTTCCAAATTCGTCTTCAAAGCCGTTTCTTCAATATTGCGTTCCCGCGTCGCACGTCCCGAGTTCACGTCGATTGCCACCAAAGCTTCCGTTTGGTTAATCACCAAATAACCGCCCGACTTCAATCCGACGTTCGGGTTGTGCATGTCTTCCAGTTGATTTTCAATCCCGTAAGATTGGAACAAAGAAATGTCGCCTTTGTATTGTTTGACTTTTTTAGCCTGCTTCGGCATCAGCATTTTGACAAAATCTTTTGTCGTTTTATAGGCTTGTTCCCCTTCGACCCACACTTCTTCGATTTCATCGGTAAAGACATCCCGCAACGTTCTTTTAATAATGTTGCCTTCTTCGTAAATCAATGCCGGCGCTTTGGATTCCAACGTCTTGTCCCGAATCTGCGTCCATGTTTTGATTAAGTAATCATAATCGCGTTTAATTTCGGCCTTCGTCCGTTCTTTCCCCGCCGTCCGCACAATAACAGCCATCCCGTCCGGAATAGGCAAACCTTCGACGATTTTCTTTAACCGCCGCCGATCTTGCGCATTCGTGATTTTTCGAGACACGCCGCCGCCGTTGGCATTGTTCGGCATCAGCACGCTGTACCGGCCGGCCAAAGACAAGTATGTTGTCAAAGCCGCGCCCTTGTTGCCGCGCTCTTCCTTTGTCACCTGAACCAAAACGATTTGATTGTGGTGAATGACTTCCTGAATTTTGTATTTCTTTAACAGATTATAACGCGGGCGCACGACATCGTCCGATTCGGCTTCGCTGACCGTTTCCACATCCGTTTCCGGTTCGGCTTGTTCTTCTTTAATGTCTTCCTGCGCTGCTTCAGCCGCCTTTAATTCTGCTTTTAACGCTTCCTTATCCGCCACCGGAATTTGATAATAATCCGGATGGATTTCATTAAACGCCAAAAAACCGTGGCGGTTGCCGCCGTATTCAACGAAAGCCGCCTGAAGCGACGGTTCGACACGAACGATTTTGGCTAAATAAATATTTCCTTTAATCTGTTTTTTTGTCGATGTTTCGACGTCTAATTCCTCCAAACGAGACTCTTCAACCACAACCACGCGCGTCTCTTCCGCATGCGTGGCTTCAATAAGCATTCTTTTTGACATATAAACTCCAAATTCTTAAAAATTGTACGGGGTCGGCTCATCGGAACCGACACAGGAAAACAGCGGCATGATGTCATACAAGCGGCCTCTTTCAAATAAAATTGTGTGAGAATAAGAGCCATTTCGCGCGTTTTCCTTAAAACTTTTTCTTTTAACCTTTGCGCTTCATCGAATACTGATGCCATCAGTTTTACTTCATATCACGCAGCATTAAACTAAACGGGGGATATGATAAACGACTTTTCGGCAAAGTACAATATTTATTATCAGGTTCGCGTTATTTTTTCAAAAAAAGCGATTTCAACCATTTCATCACATGGACGGACGGAAAAGCCCCTTCTTGGTACAAAAGCGCCGGTGCCGTTTGCTTTTGCGCTTGTGCTTGAATGTTTTTATTGAGCGTCATCAGCTTTTTTAAATCTTTTTCGATACGCGCCGCTGACTGACCTTCCGCTTCCGTGCGAACAATCAAAGAAGCTTGATACGTTTTTGCCAAATCAGAAGCAATTTGCTGCAACCGTTCTCTTTCCTGTTCGGTTTCGATTTTCCGAGAAACCATGCCGCGCGGTAACCTGTCCGGTAAATAGGCCACATAATCGCCCGCCAAAGACAAATGTGTCGTCAGCAAAGCGCCTTTGCCCGGAACCGCCGGCTTTTTCACCTGAACCACCACAACGGCATCTCGGCGAATAATGCGCTCGCCCGTTTCGTGATTCTTTTTGGTCTTGTATTTATTTTCAATTTCATCAAACGGCAAAAAACCATCGCGTACCGCGCCGTAATCCACAAAAGCCGCCCGATAAGAAACAGCAACGCTGTGAACCTGCGCCAAATAAATATTTCCTTTTTCTGTTGACATCTTTCACCTATTTTCTGTTTTATATATAAAAGTATCATAATCTACTGTTCAAAAAAGAACAACTATATTATAGTAAGAAAGAACAAAGGATTTCGATGACACGTATGAACCGGCTGTATAAAGGCCTTTTATTCTTGTTTTTCTTTTTGCTGTCAGCGGTTGTTGCGCTGCCGGCAGGGGCGGTTTCGCTCAATCAAATCCGATTCGGAAAACAATCCGACAAATGCGTGCGTGTCGTCGCGCATATGGATGAAAAAACCAATTGTCGCGTTTTTACGTTGAAAAATCCGAATCGTGTCGTCATCGATTTCGAAAATACGGTATTAGATCCTTCTTTAACGCAAAACATGCCGGATCCTTTGTTGTTTGTCAATACTGTCCGGCTCGGAACACCGTTGAACGGTCAAGCTCGGTTGGTTTTGGAAACGGCCGGCCCGGTGGACTTCAAGGACGGTTTTTTCCTGACGCCGGTTCAAGAAGGCGATACATGGCGTTATGTCGTTGACATTACCAGCGACGGAACAACGTCCACTGACAATAAAACGGTTTTGTTACCCATTTCACCGGCACCTGCGCAAACCTCTTCGTATAAAACAAAAGTTCAAAAACCGTTGGTGGTATTAGATCCGGGACACGGCGGGGCCGATCCGGGGGCTATCAGTTATTCCGGCAAATATGAAAAGAATTTAACGTTACAAATGGCCAAAGAAGTCAAAAAAGAAATTGAAAAAACGGGGCGTTACCGAGTCAAACTGACACGCGAAACCGATAAAGCTTTGACTTTACGCGGCCGAATTGCGTTTGCACACCAAAACGAAGCGGACTTATTTATTTCCATTCACGCCGACAGTGCCAAAAACAAAAAAGCCAAAGGATTATCCGTTTACACGATTTCCGAAAGGGCTTCAGACAAAGAAGCGCAATTGTTGGCTGAACGTGAAAACAAAGCCGATATCATCTTGGGCATGGATTTAAGCAATGAAGCGCCCGAAGTCAGCAATATTTTAATTGATTTGGCCAAACGCGATACAATGGATAAATCGTCTCATTATGCCAATATCTTGGTCAAAAAAATGGGACGGCGCGTGGAATTGGTGAAAAATGCGCATCGGTTTGCCGGCTTTGTCGTATTGAAATCTCCGAACATTCCGTCGGTTTTAATTGAAATCGGGTATTTATCCAATCGAGAAGAAGAACGCAATTTAAGCAAACCGGCGTATCGGGCGAAATTGGCAACATCGATTGTCGAAGCCATCGATGATTATTTCGACACAATTTATGAATAACACTGCGCGGCGCCTTTAAGGGCGTAAAAAAAGAGAGCCGTTTGAAACAGCCCTCTTTTCAGGATATCATGAAAAAATTAATCTTCAAACGTATAGAGATTATCAAACCGCGCCGCGAACATGACATCTTTGACTTTACCGGTCGCCGATTTAATAACCAGAGTCATATCTTTCGCCGACGCTTCATCGCTGGCAATCACAAACATGCCCAATGCCGCACTGTCAATAAAATCGCACTTGGCCAAGTTAAATGACATTTTTTTATCTTTAGAGTTTTTAATCAAAGAAACAACCTCGAAAAAACGGTCATGATCACGAAACGTAAAAGACCCTTCGATCGCAATTTCTTGTCCGGTTGGTGTTTCGTTAATTTTATATTCCATGTTCATTCTCCCAATCTCTTTTTATAAGATAAGTCTTTTTTGCCTGTCTCGTCAACCTATTTTTTTGCATAAATAAAATAGACGGGTTTTCGGCCGGCACGAATGCCTTTTTTTTCATACCGCGTCGAAATCCATTCGGCAGGCGGCACATAAATATCTTCCTTTTTCGACACAAACAAATCCGAACATTCGATTTGCTCCAAAGCCCACGACGCATATCCCGCAACATCCGTTGCAACGCGCAACTCGCCGCCTTTTTTCAGCAATCGGCAGACTTCTTTTAAATTCGTTTGTGTTAAAAACCGACGTTCTTCGTGGCGGGCTTTTGGCCACGGATCCGGATACAATACAAATATTTTATCAAAGCTTTCATCCGGCAAAAACGGGAACAATAACCGAATATCATCCGGGAAAATACGAACATTGTCGCTGCGCTCCGGTGCCAGCAAATTCGCCGTTTCTTGAATAACGCCATGTTCACAGCCGTTTAAATGCGCCAATAAACTGGCAACACCGTTCACAAACGGTTCTGC
Source organism: uncultured Alphaproteobacteria bacterium (assembly GCA_937935995.1). Classification (GTDB taxonomy): domain Bacteria; phylum Pseudomonadota; class Alphaproteobacteria; order CAAHEQ01; family UBA3637; genus CALXXA01. Next base: position 7,110 of record CALGXF010000010.1, on the reverse strand, counting down.
ACCGATGAACCCGACATCCGGGTGATTCAACGCCTGACCGGCCAAATGTTCTCCGCCACCGAATCCGACTTCCAACCAAAACGCCTGCATCGGTTTGTCAAACAAAGCCGGAACAGATATTTTTTCGTCCGCTTGCGGCATCGGCACACGGATGCGCGGCAACAAATGCTCCATCAACTCGATACGTGAATTTTTGAGCCGCTTTCCTTTCCGACGGCCGTAAAATCGTGTTTGTTGTTCCATGTTCGGCCTACAGCGTTGATTTAACATGCCAAATATCGTTCGCATACTGCGTGATTGTCCGGTCAGACGAGAATTTTCCGCTCCGCGCAACATTAAATAACGCTTTGCGCGCCCATCCCATCTGGTTGGCATAATCTTTTTCCACTTTTTCCTGAACAGCTACATAAGCGTCAAAATCCGCTAAAATCATGTAAAAGTCATTGAACATGATGTTTTGGAAAATCGGCGTAAACAAGCCCGGTTCATCATCGCAGAACAAGCTGGATGTCAATGTGTCCATCACACGTTTAATCCGCGCATCATTATTGTAATAATCCCACGGTTTATGCGACCCGTCCCGATGACGTTGATTGACTTCGTCCGCCGTCAGCCCGAATAAATAAAAATTATCCGACCCGGCTTCGTCCCGGATTTCAATATTGGCTCCGTCTAATGTACCGATTGTCAAAGCCCCGTTTAACATGAATTTCATGTTACCCGTGCCGGATGCTTCAAATCCGGCGGTGGAAATTTGTTCGGAAACGTCCGAGCCCGGGAAAATAATCTCCGCCACAGACACTTTATAATCCGGAATAAACGCGACTTTCATTTGTTCCGAAGCTCTGGGGTCATGGTTGACCACCCGCGCGATGTTATTAATTAATTTAATGATTAATTTCGCCATTGTGTATTCCGGCGCCGCTTTTCCACCGAAGATGTATGTTTTCGGCGACGAAAGCTGTTTCCCGTCTTCGATAATGCTTAAATATTGATGAATAATGTGCAAAGCATTCAATAACTGACGTTTATATTCATGGATTCGTTTGACTTGCACGTCAAAAATCGAATTCGTATCGGCCATAATGCCGGTCGTTCTTAAAATAAAATCCGCCAGCCGTTTTTTATTTAATTCTTTCACGGCCATGAATTCATTTAAAAATCCGTTGTCATTGATATATGCTTCCAACTTGCGCAAATGCGCCAAATCCGTTATCCAATCGTCTCCTATTCGCGATGAAATCAAGTTGGCTAAATCCGTATTGCAATCCAACAACCACCGCCGCGGCGTTACACCGTTTGTTTTATTATTAAACTTTTCGGGCCATAATTCATAAAAATCCGGCACCAAATTTGTTTCAATCAGTTTTGTATGCAACTCTGCCACACCATTGACGGAAAAGCTGCCCGTAATAGCCAAATGCGCCATCCGCACTTTCTTGTCAACGCCTTCTTCAAACACGCTCATCCGAGACAGTTTGCCATCGTCTCCGGGATATTTGTCCCGAACTGTTTTCATCAGCCATTCATTGATGTCATAAATAATCAGCAAATGGCGCGGCAAATTTTCTTCAAACATTTTAACGGACCATTTTTCCAACGCTTCGGGCAACAACGTATGATTCGTGTAAGCCATCGTCCGGCTGGTCACGTCAAAAGCGTCTTCAAAGCTGAACCCGTGAACGTCCATTAAAATCCGCATCAATTCAACAATCGCCAGCGTCGGATGAGTATCGTTTAACTGAATCACCACTTTTTCCGGCAACAGATGCAAATCGTCGTAATCTTCTAAAAACCGGCGCAAAATATCGTTAATGGAGCACGCCACAAAGAAATATTGTTGAACAAGGCGCAAATTCCGTCCGGCTTCAAACGAATCGGATGGATACAACACTTTGGAAATCGTTTCGACTTCAATGTTTTTTTCCACCGCATCCACATAGCCGCCGGAATTAAACACTTGCAAATCCAACGCATTGGTCGCATGTGCCGAAAACAAACGCAAATAGTTAACCGTTGTTCCACCGAATCCCACAATCGGCATATCATACGGAATCCCCATGATATGATCGGCATCGACCCATCTGGGGTACCGAATTCCGTCGCGTTCATCGTAATGAATGCGCCCCCGAATCGGCACATAAGTTGCCCGGTCAGAACGTTCAATTTGCCACGGAGACGCCCTCTCCAGCCACGAATCAGCCGATTCTTTTTGATACCCGTTTTCAAACCGCTGACGGAACAAACCGAATTGGTAATTGATGCCATATCCGTATCCGGGTAATCCCAACGTTGCAATCGAATCCAAAAAACACGCCGCTAACCGACCTAAACCGCCGTTTCCCAACGCCGGATCATATTCCGAATCCAACACTTCTTTTAACGGAATGGGATTATCAAGCTTAATCTTGTCCAGCAAGTCGTAAATACCGAAGTTATGCAGATTGTTTTCCAACAGCCGACCGATTAAATATTCCAAAGACAAGTAATAAACCCGTTTGGGATCTTTGCTGGAATGACGCGCCGCCGTTGCAAACATTTGATCAATGCACAAATCACGCACGGCCAGCGCCAATGCCGTAAACAAGTGTTCTTTCGTGGCTTCGCTCATCTGTTTACACAATGTATATTTCATGTGCCACTCGATGAGGCGGGCCATTTCCTGCGCCGTTGGCTTTTTAAAGGCCGTTTTGACAGACATGTTTCTCTCCTTTTCGTTTCAAATGCTTTCGGTACTTTACAACAAATCGTATTATTTTACAAAAAAATTAACTTTATATTAAAGGAAACGATTTTATGCTAGACTTATTCATTCAAAAAGCAGACTAAAGGACAGTTCGATGTTGAAAAAATGGCTTTTAATCGGTTTTCTTCTAATCGCTCCCGGCGTGATGGCGCAGGAAGCTTTTTGGGGGTTCGATGACAACGGCGATGAAATGATTATTCCGCCCGAATGCGATACGACTTTTGACGCGGACGAATTATATGACATCGGTGTTCGGTTGTTGGACGAAACAGGTTCGGCACGCATGGGGGCAGCTTACTGTCTTTTATCTTCCGCCTTTGCCGGCCATGTCGGGGCGCAATTGGAAATCGCCAAAATGTATCATAAAGGCATCGGGTTACCCAAAAGCGATTTAGCCGCCTATAAATGGGCAACGCTGGCCGCGTTAAACGGCAATGAAGAAGCTGACCAGTTGGGGGCTTCCATCGAACAATTTTTATCTATTCAAGACATTGAATTATCAACCAATTCGCTGGCCAATCTCATCGGAACCATCAAAATGACCCGAGAACAAGAACTGGCCGCCGAAAAACAAGCTTATGAGGACATGAAAACACAGCTGTCCGAATTGAAAAAAGACATTTCCGATTTGGAACGGTACGGCAAAATCCGGCCGCGTGCCAAACCGAAACAAACGCCTTCCGTTGCTTCGGCTGCACCGGCAACCGGCTCGGTCAAACCGACATTAACCAAATCCGGCGGCGCACCGCGGCCTCGAACACAGGCTGCCAAAGCCAATGAACCGATTTTTTCCCAAAATGATTTAAACATGGCGCCGATGCCGACACGGTAACACATGAAAAACAAAATCGTTTCTGTCCTGCTTTTCTTTTTTATCATCTGCCCTTTGCAAGCGGCGTTTATCGAAGGCACCGAAGATTTACCGCAAATGGATGAATTAATGCAGGTAGACGATTTATCTATGTCGTTTGATGCACCTGAAGGTCGGATTTTGCAATCTTATCAGCAATCCGAAACGCTGACGCAAAAACAAGTAGAAACGTTTTATCAAGAAACGTTGCCGGCGCTGGGCTGGAACCAAGTCCAAAAAAATGTGTATGAACGGGAGAATGAACGATTGACGTTGACTTTTGAGTCTCAAAAAGGTCTTTTGATTGTTCATTTTGAATTAAAAACCGACGCCGTTTAACAAACTGTTTCCGTTCAAGGCGCCTCTTAACGGGCTTCTTTTGAAATAATTGCTTGACAACTTTGTTTTTTTAAGCTAAAAGGAGAACCCTAACGTTTGATGAATTAATTATTTTTTTTAAGGTATAAAGAACATGGCCAATCATAAATCGGCAAAAACACGTATTAAAAGAAACCAAAAGGCTGCTGAATTCAATGCTTCTTATATCAGCAGAGTTCGCACTTTTGTGAAGAAAGTTGAAAAAGCGATTTTGGGTGGAAACAAAGAAGAAGCCAAAGCAAACTTTGTGGCGGCCGAATCTGCTTTAAGCAAAGCGGCACGAAAAGGTGTTATGAAACCTTTGGCAGCTTCCCGGAAAACATCCAGATTATCTGCTCGCATTAAAAATATGTAATGCCGGAAAATAAATCAAAGCCGCTCCAATCGGGGCGGTTTTTTTATGTACGAATTTTTTTATCGTTCCTCAAAAACTTGCTTCTTTGGTCAAGAGTCCCGCCGCTTCATAAAAAAACGCTTGGTCGGCTCTTTTTGCTTGACGAACGATTCTTTTTCTTATAAGCCGCTCACCCGACTCCGAAAAATCCGAGTCCCGCCCCTGTCCCAAACGAGTCACTTTTTCAATCCCGGCAACCCCATGCATGTGTATGCCCGCACATTTATTTTAAATTCAATACTTTACATACCAAAACACAACATATTGATTCATAGAATCAAGATATTGCGTCAAGCAATTTAATTGCACAAATGATAAAAAGTTTTGTTGATAAAAAAAGAACCCCTTTTTAATATCAACGTATCAATCGAGAGTCGAGGTCAATCACCTTGATATGGAAAGTGAAGCCGAACATCTCTCTTTATGTACGTAAAGAGCCGACAAAGGAAGTTGTGTTCATAAAGAGTTGCGTGTCAGGTTGCAGGAAAACGGGAGAAGAGAATGAGCAACACGTCACAGGAGATCCTTCAACAGCAATGGGAAGCCGTCTGTCACAAGGTTCGCCTTAATTCCAAAGACGCCGTCTTAAACCGCTGGCTTGACCAGATGGAGCCGCAGTTTCAGGAAAACGGTGACGTGTGTTTGGCTGTTCCGACTCGTTTCATGCACGAATGGATGAAAGAAAAAGAATACGATGCGGTCATTTGTTCGGTTTGGAAAGACGAAAACCCTTCGATTCGCAGTGTTTCTTTAAAAATCCGGTCTCACGTTGTTCCGACGGTGTCAGAAGAATCGACTCCGGACGTTTCGACCGATAGCACGGCAGCATCGGAACAGGCTCCGGCGGATGTGTTGGCTGAATTTGAAAATACGTATTTGGATCCGCATTTTACGTTTGAAAATTATGTCGTCGGCAAATCCAATGAGTTTGCTTTTGCGGCTGCCAAACGAATCGCCGACTCCGAAGAAATCACATTTAATCCGCTTTATTTGCACAGTTCGGTCGGGTTAGGTAAAACGCATTTGATGCATGCGATTGCCGCGTCGATTCAAAAATCAGCTTCGGGCCGGCGCGTTCTTTATTTATCCGCCGAAAAATTTATGTATCAATTCGTTCGGGCTTTGCGGTTTGATGATACGGTTTCTTTCCGTGATTTATTCCGTTCGGTCGATGTCTTGATGATTGATGACGTGCAATTCATTTGCGGCAAAAAAGCAACGCAAGAAGAATTTTTCCACACGTTTAATGCGTTGATTGATCAAGGCAAACAAATTGTTTTATCTTCCGACAGTTCTCCGCTGGACTTAAAAGGAATTGAAGACCGGTTAAAAACGCGCATGGCGCAAGGGTTAGTCGTTGACATTCATCCGACGACATATGAAATGCGAATCGGCATTTTGCAATCGAAAGCGGCTTTGTTGGAAGCGGATGTACCGCAGGATGTCATTGAATTTCTGGCCGAACGCATTACGACCAATGTCCGTGAATTGGAAGGCGCTTTAAAACGAGTCGTTGCCAGCACGCAATTATTGGGAACGGCGATTACATTAGATAACACAAAGGCATTATTAAAAGATTTATTAAACACGTATGAAAAAGAATTATCGATTGCCGACATTCAAAAAGCAGTGGCTGATTATTATACGTTGAAACTATCGGATTTAAAATCCACACGCAGAGATCGTAAAATTGCCCGGCCGCGCCAAATTGCGATGTATTTGGCCAAAGTATTGACAACGAAGTCTCTGCCGGAAATCGGAGCGGCTTTTGACCGTGACCACACGACGATTATCCATGCTGTGCGGACGATTGAAGACAAAATCACAAGTGATGCCGGTTTAACGGAAGACATAACTGCTTTAAAACGGAGTTTAAGTGTATGATGAGCCGTCCTCTTGCGAAAAGGTGTCTCGGACCCTATCTTCCCTATAACAACGATGGAGAATGAGAATGGCCAGATTAACCTTTAACACCCCTTTTATGCTGGGATTTGAAAACTTGGAACGGATGATGGATCAAGTCACCAAAGCCGGCAGTGAAAGCGGATTTCCTCCCTATAACATTGAACAAATCGATTCGGAAACGTTGCGTATTACATTGGCTGTTGCCGGGTACGATGAAAAAGATTTGGATGTTTCCGTTGAAGACAATCAGTTGATTATTCGCGGCCGTCAAAGCCCGGATCAAGAAACGCGGCAATACATTTATCGCGGAATTGCGGGACGCACGTTTCAACGGTCTTTTGTTTTGGCTCAAGGCATGAAAGTGAAAACGGCTTTTATGGACAAAGGGCTTTTGCATATTGATTTGGAAAAACCGAATCCCGAACAAACCGTGACAAAAATTAAAATTACGTCTTGCGCGCCGAAAAAAACGCTGTTACAAACAAAGGATGACCATGATTAATATTGTAAAGAAAAATTTAATCGAATGCGATTTGTCCATGGATGATGATTTGAATCAATGGGGTCTTGATGATGTGGCTTATTTAAAGAAAGACATCGTCGACAACGAAGAAGTATGGTCGATTTATGCGGCTGAAGGAACGCGCATGGGATACGCGGCTGATCGGCAAGTGGCAATGGCGTTGATTTCACAAAATGATTTAACACCGATGAGTGTGCATTAAAATCCTTTTAAAGCGCTTGATTAAGCGCTTTTTTATTGACAAAGGCGAACTGGGTAGAGTATAAGATTCAAAAAGGACAGGGAATAAAAATGAACTTTATCTTGCATCGCTT
>CALGXF010000009.1 GCA_937935995.1 uncultured Alphaproteobacteria bacterium | reverse complement strand
GTAGGTTGGGGGGGGGGGGTAATTGCTTTATGATTGAAAAGTTGGAACATATGAAATCTCCCTATCAATAACTTATTCTTTTTATCCCATTCCCAACAAACTGTCAATTAAAAAAGCTCCCTTTTGGGAGCTTTGATTTAATTTGCCTTTTCTTTATTGGCTTCGGCCATAATGCGTTCTCGATAAAGCGCCGAAAAATCAATCGGATTCAACGACAACGGCGGCAGGCCGGATTCTCGGGTTGTATTCGCAATCAAAGACCGCACAAACGGGAACAAGAGATGGGGGACTTCTACCAATAAAACCGGTTTGACATGTTCTTCGGGCAAGTTCAGTGTGACCAATGCACCATACGTTAATTCGCAAATAAAAGCCACTTCTTCTTTAGCTTTTGCTTCAGCTTTGACAATTAAATCAACCGTATATAAATTTTGTTCTTTGTTGACAACCGAGGCATTCACATCAATGTTGATATTGATATGAGGCGCTTCTGTCAATTGCGATAAAATAAACGGCATTTTAGGGGCTTCAAAAGAAAAGTCTTTGATATATTGCGCATTTACTTGCACATTCGGGGTATTTTGTTGTTCAGTCATTTTTTGTCCTTTTTGTTGATTTTAAGTCTTCACCTTTCCTATATAGCTTATTCGAGATGAAAAAAAAAGGTTTATCATAAAAAAATCTATACTTTTGTGAAAATAGTTGGTATCTTTAAAGCGAAAGATAAGGAAAATAAAATGCAGTTAGGATGGATACTTTTAACAGTTGTTGTCTTTTTGATTGTGTCGAAATTAATCTCGGTTTTGGGGCAAGAACCTAAAGGCGAAAAAATCCGCTTTGTGTCGGATAAAACGGGCGATGTTTTGGAAATGACCTTGATTTCCGAGAAAAAAGCAGGCTTGCCGGAAAAGAAAGAAACCTCCGGCTTTAATCAAGAAGACTTTTTAATCGGTGCGAAAATGGCCTTTAATGCGGTTGTCGACGCATTTGCCGGCGAACGTGTTGATACGCTGAAAACTTTTTTGGCGCCTGCGGTGTATGACAGTTTTGTTCAAGCAATTGAAGAACGTAAAGCTAAAGAACAAAAGATGGAATTTACCTTAATTTCATTCGTTTCGTGCAAGATTTTAGAGCAATCGGATGACAAAAATCCACTTTTCGTCACAGTTGATTTTGTGACGGAACAAACCAATGCTTTGCGCGATAAGATGGGGCAGGTTTTGGAAGGCGATCCGATTTTTATCGGGAAAGTGCATGATGTCTGGACATTCCAAAAGGAAAACAAAAGCAAAAATACGTGGATTATTTCGGCAACCAAAAGCGAGGCTTTCAATGGCTGATTTTGTGTTGCGGGTCGTCGGAATTTGTCTGTTGGCGTTTCTGGCGGCTTGTTCGGGGCGTAAAGAACAACCTAAACCGTTTGATTTAAAGCCCGTTCCTGTTTATAAAATACCCGGATGGGGTTCGGATGAAATGTCTGAGGCTTTGCCGGCACTTCTTAAGAGCTGTGAAAATCCGAAATCGGATTGGAAAGCGTTTTGTCAGGGGCTGAATCCGAACGCTTCTTCCAAAAAACTGCGGCGGTATTTAGAAAAAAATCTGGATGCTTATTTGGTTTTGTCCAACGGATCGGATGAGGGGACTTTTACCGGATATTATGAAGCTTCTTTAACCGGTTCTTTTACGAAAACAGATCGCTTTCAAACACCGATTTACGGTATGCCGGCGGATTTGGTGCGGGTGGATTTAAAAGCTTTCGGTGTTAAAAGTGATAAAACGCAGCTTATCGGCCGTGTCGAAAACGGTAAATTAGTTCCTTATTTTAAACGTATCGATTCGCAACACATGCAGGCGCCGGTTTTATTGTGGGTAGATGATCCGGTCGATTCATTTATTTTGCATATTCAAGGGTCGGGTCGTGTGGAAACGCCCGAAGGTGTTGTTCATGTCGGGTACGCGGGAAACAACGGACACGGATTTGTGGGCATCGGTTCGATTATGGCCAAAGCAGGCGTTTTGGAGCCCGGTAAAGCTTCTATGCCGCACATTCGGACATGGTTAAAAGAAAATCCGGAGCAGGCCAAAACATTGATGGCGCAAAATCCGCGATTTATCTTTTTCCAAATTTTGCCTCAAGCAGACGGCCCCATCGGTGCCGCAGGGGTTTCTTTAACGCCGCAGCGCAGTATTGCTGTTGATACGCGGTTTATTCCGCTGAACACGCCCGTATTTTTGAACACAACGGATCCGGACGGTGAAAAAATTCAACGGTTGGTCGTGGCACAGGATATCGGGGCTGCCATCAAAGGGGCTGTCAGAGCGGATTTTTTCTGGGGTTACGGCGAAGAGGCTTTTCAAAAAGCCGGTCGGATGAAAAGCGTCGGCAGTTATTATTTGTTGTGGCCAAAAGGCAAAACACCGCCGGGGTCTTTGTAAATCATGAAACAAGACGATTGGAACGTATGGAACGAGTTTGTTCAAACCGTGACGCCTTTGGATAAAAAACACAAAGCGCCTTTGTTGAAACGGTTGTTTACCGGACGTTTTTTCTTGATGAAACGACCGCCTTTGTCAACGCGATTGGATTTGCATCGTTTTACGCTTCAAGAAGCATTTGGTGCTTTCCGGGACTTTTTGACGGAACATGCTGCCCACGGGACGCGTCAGATTATCGTGATTACGGGGAAGGGCGCTCAAGGAAAAGGCGTGTTGCGTCAGGAATTTCCGAAATGGCTTGAAAGAGCGGACATTCGGGAAAAAATCAGCCGGGTTGAAACGGCGCCTGCTCGAATGGGCGGAGAGGGTGCTTTTTTAATTTATTTAAAACGGAAGAAAGAACATGTTGGTAATGGGAATTGAATCCAGCTGTGATGAAACAGCATGCGCGATTGTTAATGATAAACGGGAGATTTTGTCTTCCGTCGTTTGGTCACAGTTTGAAGAACATCGCCGGTTTGGCGGCGTTGTTCCCGAGATTGCGGCACGGGCGCATTTGGAACAAGTTGATTTAATTGTGCAAGAGGCGATGACCGAAGCTCAAGTTGACTTTGATGATTTGTCGGCAGTGGCTGTGGCCGGTGGCCCGGGCTTAATCGGCGGCGTGATTGTGGGCGTGATGACGGCTAAAGCGATTGCTATGGCGCACAATTTGCCGTTTGTGGCTGTGAATCATTTAGAAGGTCATGCTTTGATGGCGCGATTGACGAATGATGTTGCTTTTCCGTATTTGTTATTGTTGGTTTCCGGCGGTCATTGCCAGATTTTAGCTGTTGAAGCGCCGGGCAAGTATGTACGGCTCGGCGGGACGATTGATGATTCGGCCGGAGAAGCTTTTGATAAAGTCGCAAAAATGTTACAAGTCGGCTATCCCGGCGGCCCGAATATCGAACGCGTTGCCGTTTACGGGGATCCGAAACGATTTGCTTTGCCGCGTCCGATGAAAGGGCGGGATGATTGTTTATTTTCTTTTTCCGGTCTGAAGACGGCTGTGCGGCATCAAATTGAAGTGTTGGGTGATTTGGCCGAGCAAGACAAAGCCGATTTAGCGGCATCGTTTCAACAAGCTGTGATTGAAAGCGTGATTGACCGGTTGAAACATGGAATTGCTCTGTTTAAAGAAAAATACCCAAAAGCCAAAGATTTGGTTGTGTCGGGCGGTGTTGCGGCAAACTGTGCGTTACGGGAAGCAATTGAAAATTTAGCGCGAACACGGCAGATGACATTTGCGGCGCCCCCGTTAAAATTATGTACGGATAACGGTGTTATGATTGCTTGGGCGGGGTTGGAAAGATTCAAAAACGGAAAAACCAGTGCTTTGGATTTTAAAGCCAGACCCAGATGGCCTCTTGACAGTGATGACATTTAATTCTACATTGAAAACAGGTTCCAACAAAAGGAGAGAGCTATGGAAATAATCAATGACAATACATTTAAATCAGAAGTTTTGGATGCAAACGGGCTGGTCATGGTCGATTTTTTTGCATCATGGTGCGGGCCTTGCCGGCAAATGTTGCCTTTGGTCACGGAAGTGGCAGGTGAAATGACGGATGTCAAAATCGTTAAAATGGATATTGATGAATCTCCCAAAACACCGTCAGAATACGGCATTCAAACCATTCCGACATTTATTTTGTTTAAAAACGGTGAGTTGGTTGACCGGAAAGTCGGTAGTATGCCGAAATCTGTTTTGGAAGATTGGATTAAATCGCATAAATAAACAATCGATTCGTCTTGCGAAGAGGCGGTTTTTGAATAAAAAGAGGGATTAAAAATCTCTCTTTTTTTATGAAAATTTTACTTGACAAATAGGCGGGGGGG
>CALGXF010000008.1 GCA_937935995.1 uncultured Alphaproteobacteria bacterium | reverse complement strand
CCGAAGGACGGTTCCGAACAACGTGAGGAATGCGTGAAACGCACAATCTCCCCCTTTGGGCCATTGTACATTTTTTGGCATTTTATGGCTCGAAAATAAATCCTGCCTTGCATTTGAGCAAATTCGAAAGTAAAATTGTAGGAAATTGACGGGCTTAAGCCAGTTTCGAACTTTTATCATATGGGGTAAATATGAAAGCTATATTAACGAGTACAAAACTTAAGGATGTTAAAGGCAGTGTCGAGCTTGTCGAAAAAATGACAGGCAAATCCCGAAAAGATATAAATGTTGCTATTATAAACGAGGCTTCAGCGGTAGAAATCGGCGACCAGCGTTGGTTAATTGACACATTAAAAGATTTAGCAGACTCGTTTGGTGGAAATATAGAAGTAGTTCATCTGCTTGCACTTTCGGCAGATAAAATTTGTGAGCACATATCCACAGCAGATATGCTTTTTGTTCTAGGTGGAAATACGGATTGGTTGAAAATCGTTTTTGATAAAACCGGATTTTCTGGTATTTTACAAGAAATTTTGAAAGACAAATTGTATGTTGGCAGTAGTGCCGGCTCCATGATAATTGGACATAGACCATCAGATGAAAGTCAAGACAAGTCATATGGAGAACACGAAAATTTTGGTGTCAAAAGCTATCTTGATATAATGAACTTTTCAATATTACCGCATTTTCATGCCTGTTACTTAAAAAGTGATGGAGATGATTGGGCTATTGAAGAATCAATTTCTGTGGATTATCCCATATATGCGATTTCGGATAATGCAGCCGTGGTTGTGGACGACAATGACATATATTTTATCGGTTCTGACTATATGAAAATAGTCAAAGGCAAAACGTCATTTTAAACAAGATATTTAGTTTATTCTTGAACTCAATTACCCTTTTAATCTCCAGTTCGAAAAACATATAACCTCTGGGCCATAAATTCCCGAGATGAGAAGAACGACCGGTACGGGCGATAGCCCGCGAGCGTTCGGTGGCCGTCAGGACACGACGTCCGAAGGACGGTTCCGAACAACGTGAGAGGAATACAAGGAAACGCACATTCGCGCCCTCTTTAAACAAAAAGCCCGCCTTAACCGCGTTTTACCGAATGAAATTCGTCAACTCGGGTTGTTCCCGTTCCGGCGGCAGAATGCCCGCCTTTGCACCGGCTTCTTTACATTTTAAAAAGTATGCCATATTTTTAGCCAAAATGCGCATGTTTTGCATGCCTTCTTTATCTTGACGGACTTCTTCGGGCGAGCTCCCGTGAACCATGTTCCAATACCGCCCCGAAATAATCGGCATCTCATTGATTTGGAAATATTTATTAAGCTGATCCAATGTTGCCGTTGTTCCGGCTCGGCGCGCACTGACCACAGCCGCTCCGGGTTTCGCGCGAAAAACATCTTTGCCGGCTAAAAATGCACAAAAGAAAGCGCGATCCATAAATGCCGTTATCCCACCGGATGCTGATGCATAATGAACCGGAGAACCTAAAATATATCCGTCAAAATCCGCTGCTTTTGCCACAAAATCATTAACCGCATCATCTATCACGCATTTCCCCAACCGAGCGCAAGCACGGCATGCCATACACGGCCGGACATCCATCCCGATGTGATAAATTTCCGATTCAACGCCTTCCTTTTTCAATTGTTCCCCGATTTCCGACAAAGCCGTATACGTACATCCTTTGGCATGTGGGGATCCGTTTACAAGTAAAACTTTCATATTAACCTCCTTTATTTGTTTGTTCTTCGACAGCTGCGATTTGTATAGCCTGCATCGGGCAGACACTTTGACACAAACCGCACCCGATACATTTTTGTTCATCGACCACCGGGAAAGCCCGGCGCTTTTTCGTAACGGCTTCTTTCGGGCAAACGCTGACACACCGCCCGCATTTGACACAAATTTGTGTATCGATTTCAGCCAACCCGATTTGCGTTTTCTGCTTTTGAGCCAACGTCATACGTTTCAACGCTCCTGCCGGACAAACATCCGAACATCTGTGACAATCAAACCGGCAATATCGACCGTTGAAATCAATATGAACCGCCGGATACGTTTCATCAGCTTTGGCAATAATATGCATGGGACAATTTTGCACACACAAATTGCAATTCAAACACCGATTAACCAATTTTTCAGCCGAACCGGCACCAGGTGGCACAATGACTTTTTTCACAGACGAAGCCATCGTTTGCGCCCACACCCAACCGGCTTTAACCGATACAAAGAAAAGGCCGAGTGCCGCGCTTGTTTTCAACCAACGCCGTCTATCCGGATTAAACGGAACCGGTTGAACGGGACGCCGGCCATAAAACAAACTGTTCCGAGCGCATCCGTTTAAACACTTGAAACATCGGATGCACGTTTCATTGTTGACAGTTTTGTTGCGCACATCAATACTGCCTGTCGGACAAACACGCGCACACGCCGCACACAGGATGCATTTTTGCGCATCCATTTGCATTTGATAAAGGGATTTTTTGGAAATAAGCCCCAACACGGCGCCCAACGGACATATATGCGTACAAAATAACCGCCCTTTCCACGCCACTAATCCGGCTAAACCCGTTAAAAACAACAAACCGTATAATGTTCCGCTGACGGCGGCTCCGAAAACAGAATAAGGATCTATCCATCGAATGAAGAAAACTGTTCCGCCGATACACGTCCCCCCTAAAACAGCGGCCGAAATCAGATAATAAAACCGGCTCGGACGATAGGGAATGTTTCGGCGATGTAACAAAAACATTACGCCTTCCTGAAGCAATCCCAGCGGACACAAAATGCTGCAATAAACCCGCCCGAACAAAACCGTTACAAGGCACAGAGCCAAAACGAAAAAACCGGCCGTGACAAAGCCGGCACGCCAACGCGCAACGGCGGGAATGCCTTGAACATCCAAAAATGAAACAGGATAAAACCACCCCGTAAAAGCCAACCCGCAGAAAAGGATCCCCGCCACAGCGAGGATCCGTCGTATTTGATACAAGAAACTAGTCGGCTTTTTCAAACCCGATTTCCTTTAACCAATTCGTTAAACCGGTTGTTTGGCTGCCATAGCCCGTCCAACCGTCGGAAACAACCTGACATCCCGGACATTGCTTTGTCATATCGGAAATCGTGTTTTGAACACCGCCGCCGCCGTGCGTAATGAACGGAATAACCGTCTTGCCGGACAAGTCATAGGCATCCAAAAAGCTGCTGACTTGCGGTGTAATGGTTCCCCACCAATTCGGAGCCCCCAAGAACACAACATCATATGAAGCCATATCAGCCACACGTGTTGTCAATTCCGGCCGATATCCGGCTTCAATTTCTTTCTTGGCCTGTTCCGTCATTGGACGATACGATTCCGGATAAGATCCCGTTGCTTTAATTTCAAATAAATCCCCGCCAACCACGTTATGAATGGCTTCGGCGACTTCCTGCGTGTTCCCGCTGTATGAATAATAAGCCACTAAAATCTTTTTTCCTGCCATATTCTGCTCCTTTTCCGCTTGCGCAAAAGCCGCTTGCCCCATCAACAGGACAGCAACTAAAACCGCGACTCTTTTTAAGATTGTTTTGAACATGTGTCCTCCTTTTGTTATGACAATTTTTAGTATAAAGTTTAGAGTTCACTTTAAGTCAAGAACTTTTTTTTAAAAAATATCTCTTGCTTTTCCCCAAAAGCACCTTATCTCCTTTTATGAAAGGAGGAGACAAATCATGCGGATTTTTATTTTAACGTTGATGGTATTGAGTTCCGTTTTGTTAAGCGCTTGTCACCACGACAGTTGCACAGCCGCCAGAACATGCCCGACAGCCACGCATTCCTGCCGGTAAGTCGTTTTTCTTTGGGTGATTTTACATCGCTTCTTTTTTATGGTATACTGAAAAGAAGGGGTGTGAATCTGCCAAAGGAGAAAGGCAATGAGCGCTTTAAAAAAAAGTCTAGCGGGTTATGCCTACGTCGGTTTGTCGACGATGGGAACGGTTATGCCGCTTCAATCTGCCGGCATTGCCTTTTCGGGATTAAGCAAATACTTGGGGCAAGCGGTCGGGAATGTTCTTCTGCCGGCTCGGAAAGAAAACAGACTGACTTACGAAAAACGGCTGGCTCTCTTGAATAAAGGGCGCCGACAAAAAATGTTGTCTATTTACACGCCAGCCGGCAAAAATCAATACATTGTCGTCCAAAAAATAATGGCTCGATTAAAAGGGCGAACTTACCAACCGCAAAAAGACCCGATTTTGCAACAAATAACCCCTCTTTATCAACCGACCGTCCGCGGACGTGATTAGTTTTCCAGACAAATAGAACTGTATTGCCGCGCCGGATTCGCCGGATCACGGCGATAGCTGTTGTAATTCGTATCCAAATACGTATCAATGTCGATTTGGTCAATAAAGCGCAAACCGACTTCCTGCAACCGATACTTGACATATCCCGGTAAATCAAAATGCTCTTGAGACCCATACGGTTTAAAATAAGGATGCGCATTGACGGAAAAAACGGCTTTCATGTCATCCGTAATCGGATAGCTCGGCGCATGAATGCACGGCCCGATGGCTGCCCGTATCTTTTCAACGGAAGCACCCAACCGAATCATCGCCAAAATTGTTTGCTCCAACACGCCTTTTAAAGCCCCTTTCCATCCCGCATGCGCCGCACCGATGACATGATGTTCCGGATCAGCAAATAAAACCGGCGCACAGTCTGCCGTTTTTAATGTCAGGTTTAATCCGGGCTTATCAGTCACCAAAGCATCCGCCGGCGGCAACACTTGTCCGGCTTGCGTCACGGTCACCGTCAAAAAGGAATGGATTTGAGAAAGCGTTATCGGTGCCGCATCCTCTTTTGAATCAAACCGATTATAAAAGCCGTGCTTAATGCCGGGAATAGTTAACAAAGCGCTTTTTTCCATTTTTCTTTTTCTTCCGTTTTTGACGATTTTGTTTTACTTGTTGCAACGTTTGTTTCGGATGCATGACCTTGGACAAAGTCGACCGCCAGTAATGCCGTTTTTCGGCTGCTTTGGAACGTTTTTCCTGCCACATTCGCAGGAATTTTAAACTCCACCGATAACTTATCCACCCACAACCGATTGACCATGGAATACATCCCAAAGCCATCGCCAGTCCCCAATCTTTCAACAACATCTTGCCGAATAAAACGATAGATTCCCACATCGTGTAATCGCTGAAAAAAGTCGTTTCCACGATGTTTTTGACGCTGTCCCATCCGGTGATGTTATGCCAATCGCCCATCATGAGCTTGCCGGTGACATAAAACACGTAATAAACCGGCACCATCGTAAAGACGTTTGTCACCCACGTAAAGGCAATTGCAATCGGCAACGAAAAAGACCAGTTCAGTTTTTTGGCAATTATCCACGTGATTAAAACCGTTGTCATTTGGATTCCGACAAGCGGTGTCATCGCCCACATCATGCCGACCAAAACGCCGCGCGCCAAAATGACCGGGTCTTGAACGCTGCGTTTCAACGGGACAACCAACCGATATTCGACCGGCCTTTTGATTTTATCCCAAACCGTTAAGTCTTTTTTCTTCATTTTAAATCCTTTTTTCCCATCGCCCGTTTAAACCGGGTGCGCGGAGATGACCGATAGATAAGCCATCCGCCGAACACAATCATCGGCACGCACAACCATTGTCCCATTGTCAGGTGTGCCGCCAAAAATCCCAAATGCGCATCCGGTTCGCGAAAAGCTTCCAATGCAAACCGCCCTATTCCATATAAAATAAAGAAAAGACCGGCCGTCAACCCGTATCGTTCCCGATATTTGGGTATTTTCCACCATACAATATTTAATATAATGAATAAAAGCACGCCTTCAATACCGGCTTCGTATAATTGGCTGGGATGGCGCGGTTCTGCGCCGCCCGTCGGGAAAATAACAGCCCACGGCACAGCATGTGTCACGCGCCCGTATAATTCGCCGTTCACAAAGTTCGCCAGTCGTCCCAAAAACAATCCGATTGGCGCAACGACAGCCAACATGTCTCCCACCATAAACATGTTAATGTCTTTTTTCTTGGCAAATAAAATCGTTGCAATAATCATTCCGATAAGCCCTCCGTGGAAAGACATCCCACCTTCCCACAAAGCCAAAATATGCAACGGATATTCCACATAATACGGCAATTGGTAAAACAAAACATACCCGAGCCGCCCGCCCAAGATAATTCCGGCGATTGCCCATACCAAAAAATCATCTATTTTTAAAACCGTAAAAGCCGAATGTGTTTTTTTGGACATCAACCGCAATAAAAACCACGCCAGCAACAACCCGACAATATAGGCCAAAGAATACCATCGAACGGCAAAAAAACCGATTTGAAAAGCGACCGGGTCTAAATCCGGGAAAATCATTCCGTTATACATGTTCTTTCCTTTTGTTGAGTTTATATTATAAAGCAATCCCGCGAAGTGGCAAGTTTTTTATCTGTTGTTGATTTTTATCACAAAAACGGCTAGGCTCTTAAAAAGAAACGTATTCATATGAAAAAGGAGATGAAAATGGCACAAAAAATCGGCATAATCGGCATGGGTATCTGGGGAACGGCTTTGTCTTTGGTTGCGGCACGAGCCGGACATGACGTTCTTTGCTGGGCGCGCGAGGAAGAAGTTGTTCAATCTGTCAACGGTCAACACGTTAACCGATTGTATCTGCCGTCGATTCCGTTGCCTTCCAAAGTTCAAGCCATCAGCCACATCGAAGGCGTCATGGGATTTGCCGATACGATTTTATTGGTTGCCCCGGCTCAACACACGCGGGCTGTTTTGGAAAAGATGCGCCCCTTTGTTCGGCCGTCGACAACGATTGTTTTGTGCGCCAAAGGCATTGAAACCAGCACCGGTTATTTGTTAGGCGAAATTGTGGAACAAGTCATGCCCGGCACACAATATGCCGTGTTATCGGGGCCCGGATTCGCGTATGAAGTCGCTTTGAACAAACCGACGGCCGTCACAATTGCCTGCAAGGAAATGAGCAAAGCCCAAGAATTGGTTGATTTACTGGGGACGCAACATTTCCGGCCTTATTCTTCCGATGACATCATTTCACCGCAAATCGGGGGCAGCGTCAAAAACGTTTTGGCCATTGCTTCGGGCTGTATCGAAGGCGCCGGATTGGGGGACAATGCACGGGCGGCGTTGATTACACGCGGATTAAACGAGATGATTCGTTTATCCAAAGCATTGGGCGGACACGCGCGAACAATGATGGGCATGTGCGGCTTGGGGGATTTGGTTTTGACGGCAAACTGCACACAATCACGTAACTTTGCTTTCGGGTTTGAAGTCGGTCAAAAAGGCTCGGCCAAAGATTTATTGCAAAGCAACACTAAAACGGTCGAAGGCATCTATACGGCGCCGGCAGTTTTGAAACGCGCCAAAGAAGTCGGCATTGATATGCCGATTTGCGAAACAGTCAATGCCGTTTTGTTCGAAGGCATGTCGTTGCAAGCCGCGATGGATGATTTATTAAACCGCCCGTTTAAAGACGAAGGGTTTTAAAAATTACCAACAGACGGCTCTAAAACCGTTGCCGCGATGTTCAATTGCGAGGATTCCTTTTGAACGCGCGATGAACACATTGCTGCCGTATGGACGCGCAGTCCAAAGTTCTCTGGGAAATGTTATATCGACCGTATTGGGACATACTCCTTCTCCGATATTTCCATCCCACGTTTGTGTATCATCAATATCGCACAATTGTTCCACTGTTACCAAACTGCGTCCCTGTGTATCGCACCAAGCAAAGGCCGTGTACCAATTCATATCAATTTTGCTCATGCAATAGACATGTCCGTTTTTGCCCGTTATTTCAGTACCCTTTTGGCAAGCGGCTTCAACCGGAAGAGACATCATCCAGAACAACCCGACAAACAATCCCATCAAAGCGGATTTTCTTTTTATGTATTTCAATTTATTTCTCCTTTTCCCTAATCAACAGGTTAAACCTTTTTTCGCAAATCCAATCGCCGTTTTTTATTCAGTTCTGATTTTATTCCACCGGGCAAACAATCGGCGATGATTCATCCGCTTCCAAACACACACCATACATCAAAGAAGCCCCGGATGACGGTAACGTGCTGCATGTATCACTGGACCAAACCAACCGACAATACAACCCAGCTTCACAGGCCTGACGCGCCCAAACGGTCGGCTCCGGTTTTTCTTCATACTGGTGACATTGGCTATATACCACTGACAGCGCCGCACATCGCCCGTAAATAATCGGCGCCCCTGTCGCAATATTAATTGTTGCGGAACAATCGTTCTGTGCCCAATTTAAAATACAATATTGATCAGACGGACAACTGTCACGGACGGAGACTGTCGCCACATCCTCTGTTTCATCAAACCTATACGAACAATCGGCATAATATTCGCCGCTCCCCGCCGGTTCTTCATACGCATACACACAAAATCCTTGTGCCGGAACACATTGCGTCCCGTTAAAGTAATAATCCTCTGCACAATAACACGTACCATCCCAAAGCCCGGCAGCTTTAAGGCAACAATATTCTTCCGTAATGTCTTCTATTTCCTTAACAACCGGGCAAACCATTTCTTCACACGAACCGGCATCCGACATCTCATACCCAAAATCACAAACACAACCCGCCGTTAAACGCCATGACGCACGTTCCGGACAGTCATGGCCCATCGCTTTGCCGTATCCGAATATCATCTCGTTCTTATCCGATGAACAGCTTGTCAGTTGAATATAATCATCAACTTCATCTGACCATTCCAATAGAACAAATGAACCCGTTTCCATCATCGTTTGTAAAATCCGAC
>CALGXF010000007.1 GCA_937935995.1 uncultured Alphaproteobacteria bacterium | reverse complement strand
TAACTGTTAAGCGATGCAAGATAAAGTTCATTTTTATTCCCTGTCCTTTTTGAATTTTATACCTTACCCGGTTTGCCTTTGTCAATAAAAATGAATGTCTAATCGTAAAATAATGTCCACAGCAAACAATACAAACAAAAAAATCCCCAGCATCTGCCGGGGATTTTTTGCACTTTGTTAATAACTTGACGTTTGTGTGTTTTTAATGCTTTTTGTCGTTTTCAAGGAGAGAGGCTGATGTTCAGCCGTCGGTTTATTTTGCGCTGTTTCAGATACTTTTTGAGCCGGAATTTCTTCATTCACAACATGTTTAAAAGAAGTTCCCCATCTGTTTGCAATTTTAGATTTCATAAATTGTTCGTACATCTTTCTTCTCCTTTTAAAAAACGCCCTCAAATAAGAGCGCTTTTAAAAAATTAAGCTTTTTTTGTGCCAAAACCAGCAAAACGTTTGTTGAATTTTGCCAATTGCCCGCCCGTATCAATCAAGCGGTGAACACCCGTCCACGCCGGATGAGCCAACGGGTCAATATCCAAACGAACAACGTCACCAGCCTTGCCCATTGTTGATTTTGTTTTAATTTCGGACCCATCTGTCATCACCAATGTGATTTCATGATAGTCAGGATGAATGCCTTGTTTCATAATTTTTACTCCACTTCAAATTTGAATGCTCTTTATACACGAAAACAAAAAGAAAATCAAGTTTCTTTTTTTATAATTCGAAAATATCGACGCGGTTAACCGAAATCACGTTGTTTTTACGAACTTCCGTTGCATATAAAATGCGTGTAACACCCAGATCTCGCAAAGCATTCCCGACGGCTTGCAACCGATCGTTGACAATTGCTTGAGACATTTTGGATGTTCTGTATCCGACCAAACGAATCGATCGGTCTTCCGGAACAACCCGAGAAGCAACAGCCTTTAATATCGGGATGTCCTGTTTGCGAAGAGCCGTTGCCATTTCAGAATCAAAGAAAACCGTAGAAACTCTTTTTTGCGAGCGGGCTGTTTTGTCAAAAGGAACAGCGGCCGTTCCCGGACTGACGATGTTTGTCACAGCACCGGTTCCCGTCATTTGAACATACGGTAAAAATGGAACTTCGATTCCCTTTTGCTCTTGCGCTAAACAAGGGACAGATATCAGTGCCAGAAAAAGAAAACCGATTAATCCATTTTTCATTGTGCGTCCTTTTTTGCCAATCCTTTTTGTATCGTTGCCATCAAAGACAGGTTACTTGCTATAATATACTCCGATTTTATCAAATCTTGCAAGTCTGTTTTTCCGGAAAGGGTTGCAATTTTCCCGCCGGCTTCCCGAATGAACAAGTAACTTGTGGCGATATCCCACAGATTTGCGCCCTTTGTGATGAAAGCATCCAATTGACCGGCAGCGACCGAAGCCAACTCCAATGTCGTTGATCCCATGTGCCGAATGCCGGCGACTCGACCGGCGAATTTTTCCAGCAACTCTTTTTTTCCGATTTCGTTAAAACCGGTTAAGCCGAATAAACAATCGCCTAATTGTGTTCTGCCCGAAACCCGCAACCGTTTGCTGCCGGACGGCGTCATTAAGAAAGCACCTTGACCTTTTTCGGCATAATAAAGTTCATTCGTAATCGGATTGAATAAAACGGCCGCAACGATATCATCATGCTCGCGCAATGCTACCGAAATGGCAAAGTAAGGAATAGCATGGATAAAGTTGGTTGTCCCGTCAATCGGGTCGATAATCCATGTGAACGGAGACCCGTTTTTGGCCGGAACAGTGCCTTTTTCTTCGCTGATAATTCCATAATCCGGCCGATCTTCGCTCAACGAGTCAATCAGGATTTTTTCGGCCATAATGTCCGCATTAGACACAAAATCGCCCGGTCCTTTTTTTGTCACCTGCAATTGGCTGACCTCGCCGAAATCGCGAATCATCGTGCGACCGGCCTTTTGAACCGCTTTAATCATAACGTTTAAAATCGCCGATAGAGCCGAAATTCGTTGCCGTTCGCGTGTTTCCAGCCTTTCCAGAGTTTCACGGCGGCGCAAAGACGGATCAATGCGCCGTTTTTCTGTTTTAAATGAGGGGGGTTCTTTTGACAAAGCCATTATTTTGCTCTTTCAACATAACTGCTGTCAGCCGTAGCAACAACGATTTTTTCGCCAACGTTTACAAAAGGCGGAATGGTTGTTTTGACGCCGTTTTCCAAAACAGCCGGCTTGTAAGAAGACGTTGCCGTTTGGTTTTTCAAAGCCGGTTCTGTTTCCGTTACCGTTAAAATCACATGCGGCGGCAGGTTAACGGACAAAGGCTTACCTTCAATAAAGTTGACCGTCACAGCCATGTTGTCTTGCAAGAAAGCCGCTTGTTCGCCCATCACATCGGCCGGAATTTCAAATTGATCATAATTTTCAACGTTCATGAAAATCAAGTTGTTGCCGTCTTTATATAAATATTGGCAATCGTGTTCTTCACTCATTAATTTTTCAACAGTATCAGCCGTCCGCCAGCGTTCTTGGGTTTTAATGCCGTTGTTGACATCACGCATTTCTACTTGGATAAAAGCGCCGCCTTTACCGGGTTGAATGATGTTGATTTTGGTAACGAGCCATTGTTTGCCGTTGTTTTCGATAACCCAGCCGGGACGAATTTGGTTTGCTTGTTGTTTCATTTTATGATACCTCTATTAAATAAATTTCGAGCGAAATATACCACAAAAGAAAACGAAAGGCAAGTAAGACAATGGAAAATAGGCAAAAAAAATGGTGGATGCCGGATTTATACATGAAAAATAATGATAAACGCATGTATCGTATTTGTGTTATTCATGAAATCCGCCGCTTTTTTGAACATGAAGGATTCGCAGAAGTGGAAACACCGGCTTTGCAGATTTCTCCGGGATTGGAAGTACATTTAAAGGCTTTTGAGACGGCTTTGTATGATCCCCTTAATAACAATTATGCCAAATATTACTTGCACACATCGCCGGAATTTACGATGAAAAAATTGCTGGCCGCCGGATTGCCGCGTATTTTCCAAATGGGCAAAGTGTATCGCAACGAAGCCAAATCCTTAACGCATCATCCGGAATTTACGATGTTGGAGTGGTATCGTGCTCAAGCAACGTACGAACAAATGATGGACGATACCGAGCGGTTGGTTAAGTGTTGTACCAAAGCGTGTAAAGCAGACTTGTTGCGTCGCGGCGAACGATGGGCTGATCCGTTTCAGACTTGGCAGCGCTTGACGGTTCAGGAGGCTTTTTTGAAATACACCGGGATTGATGTGATGGCGACGATTCCGGCTGAACCGACAATGGAACCGGATCCGACGTTGTTGCGGATAGAGGCGGAAAAAATCGGCATTAAGTGCAGCGATACAGACAGATGGGAAGATATTTTCTTTCGGATTATGCTCAATTGCATTGAGGATAAATTAGGGGATGGCGTACCGGTGATTTTATATGATTATCCGACGTGTTTGGGGGCTTTGGCACGGAAAAAACCGACGGATTCGCGTGTGGTAGAGCGGTTTGAAGCCTATATTTGCGGCGTTGAATTGTGTAATGCATTTTCGGAATTGACAGATGTGACGGAACAGCGTCAGCGATTTGAATATGACATGGCAATGAAAGAAAAATTGTATGGCGAACGGTACCCGTTGGACGAAGACTTTTTGGAAGCATTGTCTTACATGCCGGATTGTGCCGGCAATGCCGTCGGGGTAGACCGGTTAGTGATGCTGATTACGGGTGCCGAATCGATAGAAGATGTCCTGTGGGCGCCGGTGGCTTAACCGCATCCGGTGTCACAGGTTCCGCCTGTGCCGGTTTGGGTGCATCCGGTACCGCAAATGACGTCATCTTTCAAACACGTAAAGGCATCTCCGTCCGGATAACATTTCGTGCCGTTATCGTTGATACATCCCATTTGACCGTTGCCTAAATCGCCATAAGTTGATCCGGTTGCGCACGTGACACATTCCCACGTGCCGTTATTTTGAACGCATCCCATGGTGTTGTCGGGCGAGGCACATAGTCCGGTTGTCGGCTGATAAGTTGTTCCTTCGGGGCAATCGACGGTTTCATCGACTTGGCAGTTCGGGCATCCGGCGCCGGTATAATCGGTGCAATTTGTACCGCATGAAGAGTTGTCTTTAAAACATGTAAAGGCATTATTCTGTTTATAACAAGCAATCATGGGAGAGGTATCACTGACACACCCGTAATAAAGATCCATATAGGGTAGTTTTTTATAACTGTATCCATCGGGACAGGCTGATTGATTTTCCCGGCAAAGACCAGTCTCACAATTTTTCCCGTCTTTACAAGCATAGCCGCAGGTTGATTCTTGATAGTAACACCAATTGGCGCCGATGATTTCACATCGATAATCGCCCCAAATGCAAGAATTGGTTTGTGCGTCGTATGTTCCGTTTTCCGGACATTCATAATTATCAAGACAAGAGCCTCTTTCACAATTGCTGCCATCTTGATTACAAATTTCTCCGCATCTCGTGCCGTCTTTATAACATGTGTAACGGCTTTTAACGCGATAACAGGCAACGCCGGTTAAATGACTTTGACATCCGAAAAGGTCATTGACGGAAACGACAGCATATCCAACCGGGCATGTTCCGGAACAATCTCCTTCTTCACAAGATGAATCCATTTCACAATATTGTCCGCACCGTTGATTCGTGTCGATGAACCGACAGATTGTGCTGTAGTGCCAATTTGTAAAGCAATAAGTACCGTTGTCATTCAGACAGGCATAGACACCATTAATTAACTCCATTTGCGGATGGGTCGGATTAGGACAAATGTTCTGACCGTAACAATCGCCTTGCGTACAATTTGTTGCATCCGGTAAACATCCGGCAGCACAACTGGCATCCTCTTTGGTACAAATGTAAGCGCCGCTTCTTTTGGCGCATTTGATTTGATGCTCGGGAGAATAACAGCCATACACGGTTCCGACATTCGGTATGTTGACTTGTTGATACGTCCAATCGGATTGACAAGGGTTTACGCAATCACCTATGCTTGTTTGTGTTCCGTCATAAGTTCCGCTCGTTCCGCAGATTTTATAATCGGCATTATAAAAGAAGCATGTTCTGGATACATGTGTGCAGAAAGTTTTTAATGTCGCATTCTTACATCCATAATAATTTGTTTGTGTGTCGTAAACATAGGAAGTCCCTTTGGAACAATAATTCGAACACATACCGTAAGTACACGTACTTCCGTCTTCGTTGCACCCGGTACCGCACCGATTGCCGTTGATGTCCGTGCAGGTGTAGTTAGACCCCGAACCCGTGCAAAGAACAGATTGACAGCGGTTGTCAACCAACATTGAACCGGACGGACACACACATTGACCTTCTTCATTAATGGAGGCTCCTTCCGGGCAACTGCATGTTCCATTCATGCAAATTTGCGATGCCGGACAACAAGTCCCGTTACAGGGTTCCGAGTCCGGTAAACAACATAATCCGTCGCCTTTGCATTCCGTTCCGTCCGGACACGCACATAACGACCCGCATAATCCGTCCGTCGGATAACACGCATTGTTACAACATGTTTCATCATTGCCGCAAGCCGGTAAACACACATCAGTGGGTTTGTTCATGTTCCTGTCAAAGTAAAAGTAAAGGGTAGGTTTTGTTTGACAAATGGACGTATCTGTTCCATCGAACTGTGTTCCGTTACCCATGCCGTCATTTGTAGCTTCCACAACATAAGAGGAAGCGGCCATATCTAACAACAATCGGCAAACTTTATCGGAAAGGCCGATCACTTCGACGGCAAACAGGTTGTCTCCGGCGGCCACAGCGGCGATGTCATATCCATGTGTAGATTTATATCCGATGTCATCAGTCGGAATGGTTTGCCCGACGGGGAAAGTTTGTTCTGTTTCCGTAGCGCGCAAAGCCCACAGATTGACATCGCGCATGGTATCGTTAGCTTTGATTTTGTTGATGGCGTATGTCAATCCGGCCAAAGCCACCACGCTTAACACACCGACAATCGCCAGAACGGCCAACATTTCAACCATACTTCTGCCGGCTTGGCATCGGCGGGGCGAAGGGGCGCGGGAGGGCGCCCCGCCGATTGTTTGATGCGATGGTGTTTCGGTCGTTGGGCATGGAAAACGGTGTTTCAACATTAATTGCCCTGAACGGCCGGGGCGCCTTTTCCGCGCGCCCACCCCGGCCGGTGAATGTATCCGGTGCAACAATCGATCCAAATTCCCAAGGGTCGCCCTGC
>CALGXF010000006.1 GCA_937935995.1 uncultured Alphaproteobacteria bacterium | reverse complement strand
CCCCCCATCTGTCAAGAGAAAAATACATAAAAAAAGAGGAGCTTTCGCTCCTCTTACAATTTTTTAGAACGTTCTTAATTATATGCACAGAACTTCCGTTACTCCTTCCGCAGAATCAGTAACGGCACGTGTTTCCAAGCTCCCTCTATTATAATAAACAGCACATGGTGTTGTACAATCAACTTTCCAATGTTGGCAGCTTCCATCCGCCTTTGTTGTTGTCCAACCATAACAATTTGATCCCGTTAGCCCTGCTTGACCCCACACTTTTAATTCACTCGAACTCATCATCCGACGACCATATGCAGAACAAGCCCTTTGAACGGCATTCCACGGATTTACCATCATACCTCCTTCTTCACAAGCAATATCAAAAGGAATGTTAACTATACTAACCCAAACAGCACAGGGAATTCCCTCCGTTGCATTACGGCCGCAAAATGAACACATTGATTCTTGAGGCGGTTCCGTACAAACGCCATCTATATTTACCTGTGTTTCAGGACAACAAATACCATTTGAACAAATGTGACTTTTCAGACAATCAGTATCAACAATACATCCTTGAGACGCGTATACACCGTCTTAGCAAGCTCCGGATTGTCCATCTGTCGTTGTACAACTTGTTCCACGTATCACATCATAAATCGTCTCATTCGCCCGATGTTTGTACATCGCATATGTAAATCCCACCAATGCTGCAATGCTTAACACAACGACAAGCATCTCCAACAATGTTTGGCCAGAATGTTGTGTTGAATATCTTTTCATGTACCCTTCCTTTGATTTTACTATTTATGCCCGCAAATAACTTCTTTGCTTATTGGGAGTTTTTATCCGTTTTCTTATCTTCTTTCCAACTCTACCCCCCTTCCCCACACATCTGTCAAGAACTTTTTTGCATAAAAAAAGAGGAGCTTTCGCTCCTCTTACAATTTTTTAGAACGCCCTCAACAACACATTTTTTACAAGCTGTTTAAAACAGTTTCTAAATGATAATCGCTTTCAGCGGCAAAATCGGAAAAGCATGTTTCGCTTGATTGCGTTGTTCCAAAATCTTGGATACATTTAACAATCTTTTCTTTCCATGCCGGCATATCCATCCGATTGCGGACGACTTCCGTCAACATTTGTGCCGTTTTTGTATCAACACCTTGTGATTCCAGATTTTCTTGGAATTTGGAAAAGTAACCACTTGTAAATCCTGCAAAAACAAAGTCCGTCGGCAAAACCACCGGTTCAGATTGTTTTTCAGTTGTGTTTTGTGTTGTCACCGGCGCAACCGTCACCGAAGACGTATCAACGGAAGAAACATCCGCTTCAATCACTTGAGGTTCTGCCGCTGGCAAAATGGCAACAGTTTCGGTTACTTCACCGGCAACGGCCGGCAAAATCATCAAACCGGTTGCCAATATCCCCCATATCCGTTTCATATTTCCCCCTTTTTAAAATTGGAATCTTAATCCGACATATCCTTCATTTGACCAGGCATCGTATTCGACTTCTTCAAACTTGGGCTTGCCCATATCCACAAACCGGTAGCCGAAATCCATAAACAAATTACGGGAAAGTTCCAGACCTAACCCGGCACCGACAGACCACGTAAATGTGTTGTCTTCATCCGATGAGCCGACCACAGGGCTAAATTTATGAAATGTAACCCCAGCACCGGCACTGATATACGGGTGAACCGGAGACCGATAAGCCGGTTCCAAATACATATTCCCCATCACGGATTGAGACGTATGGTCAAAAGCCGGTTTTGTATATGTCCCTTCTGCCCGATACGTATATTCTGCTTCCAATCGCAGGAAACCCATCCGATACCCGATGTAAGGCGAAACCATTCCGTCTAATTCTGACTCGCGCATATCTGCTGCTTTGTGCTCTAGCCGCGTTTCCGCAATACCGCCACGAACACCGAAATAAGGTGAGGCAAACGCAGGTAAACTCGTACAAATACATGCAGCTGCAATTAAAACTATTTTTTTCATTATTCCTCCTATATTTGTTCTGGATGTTCAAAAAATTCTTGAACTTTTTTTGAAAATTGACCGATATGATACCCATCGACGAAAATATGATTAACCTGCACCAAATAAGGTAACCATTTATGGTCGCCCTCTTCTTTAAATCGTCCCCATGTGATTAACGGCATAATTTGATCAAAAGCCAAGTATCCCGGATTTCCGCCGGTAAAGTAAAACCAAGGCTCATAATTAAGCGAAACAACATCCCCGACGTTTTGTTCTTCTTCCGTCGGCGGGACTTCTTGGTGCGCCAAAGCCGCTTCAATTCGTTTTTCTGCCGCTTGAGCAAATGCTGCAAAAGTCGGTGCCATCCCCAAGCGAACCATCGTGAACAAGTCACCTTTGTCCATCACCGGAACCGTTGCATCCATTGTTTCCACATCAACGACGTCTTGCCCTGAAAAACGCAGACGAAACGCTTCAACTTCATGACACGCCTTTAAAAAAACATACGTGCAAAAAAGAAAAAAAGAGTATTTGTTTTTGTGGCAAAAATCATAGGCACATGCAACATCTTGTTCTAATGTAAAGCTGTATCGCGCCGTATCGAATCCTTTAAAAAAGGCAATATGGTCTTTGCGTTTCCAATTGTGCATATCGATTTTTTTCACAAACTGTCCTTTCGCTTTTCCTTTGACGAAGGCATTATAAGAAAAGAATAATAGTTTGTCGATAAAAAAGTGAATTCTTTGTCAAAAGAATTATGTCGTATGCAAACCGCCCGTCACACCATAAACTTCCGCTGTCGTAAAACTGGATTCATCTGACGCCAGCAAGACATATACACCAGCCAACTCTGCCGGCTGTCCCGCACGCATCAGCGGCGTTTGTTTTCCAAAGTCCGGCAGCTTTTCTTCCGGCTGGCCGCCGCAAACTTGAAGCGCTGTCCAAACCGGCCCTGGCGCAACGCTGTTGACACGAATCCCTTTCGGCGCTAATTGTTTTGCCAACGCACGACTAAATGCAATAATCGCCGCTTTTGTCGCAGCGTAATCCAACAAAATAGCGCTCGGATTAAAGCCTTGAATAGACGTCGTCGTAATAATGCTGGCGCCCGGCGGCAGCAACGGGACGGCTGCTTTAATCACCCAAAACAAAGAAAAAACATTCGTTTCAAATGTCTTGCGCAATTGTTCGGTTGTTACATCTTCAATCGACTTTTGAAAGTGCTGCTCCCCGGCGACCAAAGCCAAAATATCTAATCCGCCCAATGCTTGATGGGCTTTCTTGACAAGCTGCGTGCAAAACGTTTCATCCCTTAAGTCTCCGGGAAACAAAGCAACGTTAACCCCTGCTTCCCGGGCGATTTTTTCAACGGCTTGAATATCAGCTTCTTCTGCCGGCAAATAGGTCAACGCGATATCAGCCCCTTCTCGCGCATAAGCAATCGCTGCCGCTCGGCCGATACCGGAATCAGCTCCCGTAATTAAAGCTTTTCGGCCTTTAAGACGGCCGTGCCCGACATAGCTTTCTTCTCCGCAGTCCGGTTTGGGCGTCATTTTAAGTTCAAGACCCGGATAAGGTTGTTGTTGTTTCGGATATTTTTTATGGTAAAATTTCGTTAACGGATTAATTAAAGGTGCTGATTTTTTTGTCATGATGTCCTCCCTTTTGTTTAAATAGGTTTTTTCTCATGAACAGCCATATCAACTTTTGGGATGGAAATAAAAAATGTTTTCGGCTAAAATGAGGAAAAAGGAGAACCGGAACATAAACATTATGATGTTTGGTTTTTATTAAAAGCGCCGAAAAAAAAGTTGACTTTTAAAAGAAAATCCCCTATAAGGGAGCTACGTTGGAGCGTTGGCCGAACGGTAAGGCAGCGGTTTGCTAAACCGTACACGGGGTGACTCGTGAATAGGTTCGACTCCTATACGCTCCGCCACAACCCTGCCCTTTGGGCGGGGTTTTGCTTTGTCTGGGGGCGGATAGGAGGCGAACCGAAAGGGACGCTAAGCAAAAAATGTCCGGCGGAC
>CALGXF010000005.1 GCA_937935995.1 uncultured Alphaproteobacteria bacterium | reverse complement strand
CATTGCCCATCGGTACACACCAAATCCCCCGAACAGTCTGCTGATGTCGTACATGGAGTCGGTTTTTCGCATTCACCGTTCACACAGACTTGGTCACCCGTACAGTTAACGTCTGTTGTACAAGGTGTATCCGGATCAGGTTCCTGACACGTTCCGTTGATACAAACCAACGTGCCGGTACAATCTTTGGATAATGTACAGGGTTCTGGGTTTTTACATTCCCCATTGGTACAGATTAACCCATTTTCACAATCCGAACTATTTTCGCAGTCAGTCGGTTTTTGACATTCATCGTTCACACAGACTTGATCGCCCGGACAGTCAACATCTTCTACACAAGGCGTGTTCGGGTCAGGTTCCTGACATATCCCATTGATACAAACCCAATCACCGGTACAATCTTTGGATAAGTCACACGGTTGCGGATCCGGGTCACTGCCCGAACCACTTCCAGAACCGCTCCCGGAACCGCCAGATGTCCCGCCGGAACCACCAGATCCACTACCACCGGTGCCATCACAAATGGCACCATCCGAACCAAAACAGAATTTCATCGCCAAACCATCTGCATTGCCGCAAATGTCACTGTCTCCCGTATAAACCGAATTATTCACCACAATCTGGTCAATGTCTGTCGGATTCATTTTTAAAATCAATTCACACACACGGTATGTCACACCCGTTGCTTCTACGTAATAGGATGTGCCTTTATCTTTCACTGTCGTCATCGGGTAATAGGTTCCCCGTTTTCCATTGCCGGGTAGTCCCGGAAACCGGAATTCATGGCCAGAGGGTTTATTTGCATAATATTCATCTATCATGGGGACATTTGTTCCGAGTAACATCACATCGTAAATCGTTTCGTTTGCCCGATGTTTGTTCATCGCGTAAGTAAATCCGACCAATGCCGTAATGGACAGAACGCCGATAATCGCCAGAACCGCCAGCATCTCCAACAATGTTCGGCCATGTTGCTTTCCCCATCGGCGGGGCGAAGAGGCGCGGGAGGGCGCCCCGCCGATATATTTATCCGACAACGCCCCAGCCGGTGAATGCATTCCCATGTGTGGCAACCCTTTCCCTAACACTCTTTTTCCAAATAAACTTTTCAATTTCGGCATCGTTTCCTCCTCTTATCAGACAGACTTGGAAACATCATACACTACCCCCCCCCCCCACTGTCAAGCACTTTTTTACATAAAAAAAGGAGCCGATTGGCTCCTTTTCTTTGCGTTAAAATGTCAATCACAAACTGACCGTCGCTTCGTGTGCCCGAAGTTCAGTTTCAAATTTTTGTTTTTCACCCCACAACGGATAAGAAACCGTTTTATCGACAAAACCATCATCCGGAAGCTTTATCGATTATTATATTTCCCCGTTTTCCAAACACGCTGATGATTTATCGTTCCGAAAACACCGGTTGCATTTGCCTGTAAAAGTTTACACACAAAGCAAATCAATAATTGCGCATCAACCCGACAAGCCGCCCTTGCACAGCCACCCGTTCCGGCGGCAAAATGCGTGTTTCGTATTTGGGATTTTCAGGTTCCAACGCAATAACGTTTCCCTTGCGACGCAATCGTTTCAAGGTCACTTCAAACCCATCCACCAAAGCCACGACAATCGCTCCGTTTTCGGCCGTATGAGTTCGTTGAATAATCACCGTATCCCCGTCCAAAATCCCGGCATTAATCATGGAATCCCCTTCGACCGTCAATGCATAATGTTCTCCAACCCCGAGCATTTGCGGCGGAACGGAAACAGTCGTACTCATATCCCGAACAGCTTCAATCGGCACACCGGCCGCAATTTTACCGTATAACGGAATATCAACAGATCCGCCATCAAACGACGGAATTTCACGACCACCCGGAATGATACTGAAAATCCCTTCTTCCATCGCTTTGGTTTGCCGATTGTCCGGCAGCCGAAGAATTTCAAGCGCCCGAGCCCGGTTCGGCAAATGCCGAATAAAATGACGCTCCTCCAACCCCTGAATAAGACGATGAATCCCGGACTTTGACTTTAAGCCCAAAGCCTCTTTCATCTCATCAAAAGACGGCGACACACCCGTCAGTTTCAACCGTTCATCGATGAATAACAACAGCTCATATTGTTTCTTTGTCAGCATTTTGTTCTGTCCTTTTTATACAAGATACTAATTTTGTTCTATATTAGTTCTTCTTTTTTGTCAACCCCCAAATGTGTTTTTTATTGCAAAAAAAATAAATTCTGGCTATAGTTCCTGTATCACTTAAAAATAAAGAGGCAGTCAGATGGAATTCATATCATTACTCGGGCGCGTTTTCATCCATTTCCTGCGCGCAAGCGGACAGTTGGGCATTTTTACCGTTAAAGCAATCTACAATTGTTTTACGCCGCCTTTTTATTTCAAAAAAATCGCTGAACAACTTATTGAAATCGGTTTTTATTCTTTGCCTGTTGTGGCTCTGACAACATTTTTCGCCGGCGCCGTTATTGCTTTACAAACCTACACCGGCTTTGCGCGCTTTTCAGCCGAAGGCGCCGTCGCAATGGTTGTTTTGATTGCCGTTACACGGGAATTGGCGCCAGTCATGGCCGGCTTGATGGTTGCAGGCCGGATTGGGGCAGCGATGGCGGCCGAGCTCGGAACCATGCGCGTGACCGAACAAATCGATGCGTTGTCTACCTTATCAACAAACCCATTTAAATATTTAATTTCGCCGCGTATTTTAGCCGGCATTGTAATGATGCCTGTTTTGGTTTTAATCGGCGATGTCATCGGAATTTGCGGCGGCTATATTATCGGTGTTTATAAATTGGATTTCAATGCGTCTTCTTATTTAGTCAACACATGGAATTTTATGGAACCGATGGATGTGATTTCCGGTCTCGTCAAAGCGTCTGTTTTCGGATTTATCATTACCTTGCTCGGCTGTTACAACGGTTACAATTCCAAAGGTGGCGCACAAGGCGTCGGTTCGGCAACAACAAACGCAGTTGTTTCGGCGTCTATCCTGATTTTGATTTTCAACTACATCCTGACGGAAGTCTTCTTTAACTCATAAAGGGCAAATGCGATGACAGAACGTAAAAATCCGGCTCAAAAAGAATTTAACAAAACATTGGTTCAAAAAACCATAGCTTTGTTTTCGTCCAAACAACCTCATCCGATAAAAATCAAGCTTTCAAATGTCCATAAATCTTTTGGGAAAAAAGTCGTTTTGGACGGGCTGGATTTGGACATCCGCAAAGGAGAATCATTGGTTATCATCGGTGGCTCGGGAACCGGCAAGTCCGTCACATTGAAGTCGATTTTAGGCCTTTTAACACCGGAAGAAGGCTCTATCACCGTAGACGGAACAGAAGTCGTCAATGCTTCGACCAAAGTACATGAACAAGTTAACGCGCAAATCGGCATGCTGTTTCAAGGAGCGGCGTTGTTTGACAGTATGACAGTTTGGGAAAACGTCGCTTTCGGTCTCATTCAAGGCCGAAAAATGAAGAAAAAAGAAGCGCGCAAAATTGCGTTGGAAAAAATGGCACAAGTCGGATTAACACCGGATGTCGGCGACTTGTATCCGGCAGACTTATCGGGCGGAATGAAAAAGCGCGTCGGTTTGGCCAGAGCAATTGCCACAAATCCGGAAATTATCTTTTTTGACGAACCGACAACGGGATTGGATCCGATTATGTCCGACGTCATCAACGATTTGATTGTTGACAGTGTTAAAAAGCTGGGCGCAACGGCTGTTACGATTACGCATGACATGACATCGGCTCGAAAAATTGCGGATCGCATTGCCATGTTGTACAAAGGGAAAATCATTTGGATTGGAACAGTCAAAGAAATTGAAAAGACAAAAAATCCGTATGTGGTTCAGTTTATCAACGGATCCGCGCAAGGGCCTATTCAAATGGCTGTAAAGGCAGATGACTGATGGCGAAAGCAACCTCTCATTTTGTATGCCAAGAATGCGGATCGGTCTTTCCCAAATGGGCCGGAAAATGCGACATCTGCGGCAAATGGAACACGTTGGTTGAAGAAAGCATTGCTTCAGCCGAAGCGCCTAAATCTGTTGCCTCCAAACCCGGACATCGGTTGGATTTTGTGGATTTAAAAGGCGTCAGTGAACAAACTTTTCGATTAAAAGCCGGCATTGCCGAACTGGATCGCGTTTGCGGCGGCGGATTAGTTCCCGGTTCTGTTATTTTGGTCGGCGGTGATCCGGGCATCGGAAAATCGACTTTACTTTTACAGGCAACGGCCAAATTATCAAATACAGTAAATAAAAAAGGCAGCCCGGCTCGCTGTGTTTACATTTCCGGTGAAGAATCGATTGACCAAATTCGATTGCGAGCGAATCGGTTGGGCTTAACGGATGCCCGTGTTGATTTAGCTTCTTCCATGAATGTCCGCGATATTATCACGTCTTTGGACGGAAACGAAGCGCCCGACATTGTTGTGATTGACTCAATCCAAACAATGTATGTGGATACGCTTGATTCAGCGCCCGGCACGGTCGGCCAAGTCCGAGCAGCAGGACACGAATTAATTCGATTGGCCAAACGCAAAGGATTTGTTTTATTTTTGGTAGGTCATGTGACAAAAGAAGGGACTTTAGCCGGGCCGCGTGTTTTGGAACACATGGTGGATACGGTTCTTTATTTTGAAGGCGATCGCGGCCATCATTTCCGAATTTTACGTGCTGTCAAAAACCGGTTCGGTGCAACGGATGAAATCGGCGTTTTTGAAATGACAGGCAACGGTTTGGCAGAAGTTCCCAATCCGTCGGCTTTGTTTTTAGCCGAACGACGCGGTAACATTTCGGGATCGTGCGTTTATGCGGGTATCGAAGGCAGTCGACCGATGTTGGTTGAAATTCAGGCATTGGTGGCACCGTCCAGCGGAACCAACCCGCGCCGCGCCGTTGTCGGATGGGATTCGAACCGGCTTTCCATGCTGATTGCCGTGCTGGAGGCCAGATGCGGCTTGATGCTCGGAAACCGAGACATTTTTTTAAATGTCGCCGGCGGATTGAAAATTACGGAACCGGCGGCAGATTTGGCGGTAGCAGCGGCTTTGATTTCCTCTTTGTCACATGTACCGGTGCCGGCAGATATGGTTGTTTTCGGGGAAGTCGGGTTATCGGGAGAAACCCGCGCTGTTGCTCAAATGGATTTACGATTGAAAGAAGCGGACAAATTGGGCTTTAAAAAAGCGCTGATTCCACCGGCCAGAACACGTAAATCAGAGCGCAAAACAACGATTCAAGTCAAAGAAGAAGGCAACTTAAAAGGAATTGTCGATTTATTTATAGGGGGCAAATAATGGGTATGATTGATGCGATTGTCTTGTTAACAATTTTAATTTCCGGCGTTTTTGCCTTTTATCGCGGGCTGGTTCGGGAATTATTGGGATTAACGGCGTGGATTTTAGCAGCGTTCGGTGCCCTTTACGGACTTTATTATGTGCGGCCTTTGTTTCGCAAAATGATTGACAATCCGACTGTTGCCGATATTGTCGGCGCGGGATGTATCGCGCTTGTTATTTTGGTGATTTGTACGTTGTTAAATGCTTACATCACGGGCAAACTGCGTCAATCGGCTTTAAGCGGATTAGACCGCTTATTGGGTTTTTTCTTCGGCGTTCTGCGCGGCGTTTTATTGATTACGATTATTTATTTTGCCGCCTCGTTGCTGATGTCGGAACAAGAAATCGAAAAATACGAAGACGGTAATTTTACAATTCCGTACATTCAAAAATCAACAGAAGCTTTAGAAAAATTGCTGCCGCCGGCTTTTATGGAAAACATCGAAAAATCAGATACACATGTTGACAGCATCAAAGAGCTGATTGAACAACAAGAAGCGGCACAAGAGCCAGCAGAACCGGATGAAACGGAAAAGGCAAAAGAAATTTCGCCCTACAACGATGAAGAACGTCAAAATTTGGATGATTTGATTATGGAATTGGAATAAAAAGGAGCCGAAAGGCTCCTTTTTTACCGGTTTACTTCGCACGGCCGCATGTCCCGTGCGGAATTTGTCTTGTTATTTCGTTTTATCGCGCCCGTTTGGCGTTATTTTGACGAGTTGTTGAGACCGAAAATATTTTTTACTTCGTTTTATCGCGCATGCGACGAGCAACCATCGGATTCAACGGCGCATTTTGTCCCTTTTGCTGTCCGCCGAATAAAGCGCGGCGCAAAGAATGATCAACCGGCTTACCTTTCGTATCCGAATCTACCTGACGAATTTCTCGGGCTTTTGCAGAACGTTCTTCTTGAACTGCCATCACTTCTTCAAGCAACTGCTTCACATCCGCATGACCATACGCACACGCCAGCATCAACGCCGTAGTGCCAAACTTATCTTTTGCATTGACATCGGCGCCCTTTTCAATCAGCAACTGAGCCACATCCGTATGACCCCACCTACACGCCAGCATCAACGCCGTATAGCCATACTTATCTCTTGCCTCGATATCTGCGCCCTTTTCAATCAGCAACTGAGCCACATCCGCATGACCATTCACACACGCCCACATAAACGCCGTTTCATTCCATCTATTTTTTGCATTGACATCGGCACCTTTTTTAATCA
>CALGXF010000004.1 GCA_937935995.1 uncultured Alphaproteobacteria bacterium | reverse complement strand
TCTTCCGATCTCCCCCCCAGAGTCAAGCACTTTTTTACATAAAAAAGAGGCGCCTTCACGCCTCCTCAATTATAAAAAACCGCCCTCTTGCGAGAGCGGCCGGTTTGTTTTTGTATTAAACGTCACGTTCCTCGAATAATTCTTTCCCGACGCCGCATAACGGACATGTCCAATCAGCCGGTAAATCTTCAAACGGAACCTCTCCGTCATAAACATAACCACACACCGTGCAAACCCACGCTTTTTTCTTTTCACTCATTTTTTGTTCTCCTTTTTGTTGATGTTGTGAAAAAGCTTCCATAACTTTCGTTTTAAATCCATTTTGATAATCATTGTATGTTAAGCAACATGTCTCGCCTTGTTGCCACGCATCGACAACCTCTGCCATAAAAACAACATGGGACTCGAATTCATGCGTTGCAATCACATGACATGTTAAAAAACCGACAGCGTCTTGATAAAACGGCAAATCATCTTTGACAACAAACGGCACTGCCGCCCATTTATCAATCGTTCGGCTGGATTGATAACCGAAATTACCGACAACAAACGGATCGACATGCTGTCCTAAAACAGACAAAGAAAATGCATTTGTCCGACGGATACAGCTTTGCGTATAGCCGGTTTTCATACACGAAACAGCGACAGCCAGCGGTTTTAAAGACGCTTGCATCACAGCATCAACCAGACACCCGACATACCGATTGCCGTCTTTAGCCCCCAACACATAAAGACCGTGTGTTAATTTTGACAAAGCCGTTGTATCCATTTTTCTCTCCTTTGGCTTTTAAGTATACCGTACAGCTTTTTATTTGAAAAGGGTTATTTTAAAGTGCCTGCATAATTTCATTCAAAACCGATGAAAAATCTTTACCCGTTTGCTTCATGGAAACGGTTATTCCTTTTCGAATGCCGCGTTCCCAAATAGCCGCCCTTTTTGCCTTTGACTTAATCGAATAAGCCGGCGTTGTTGAAAACACCTTGTTTTGTTCGACAAACTGATGATACTCTTTCACGGCAAACCGAATACCAGCCTCCTTTGAAATCTTCAAATAAAAAGAAAAAAGCGTTCCGATTTCAACTTCATGAAAAATTTCGGGCGTACATCTTGATCCTGACCCTAACCTTTTTTCTGAAGCCATATCAATCAGCTGTCCCAACGTATAGCCCGTTCCCGGAACTTGATACGTTCGGCACCGGCCGTCATAAACATCTCTTGATTTAGAACCGTATTTTAAATGAATGGCATAGATCTTCGGATCCGGTTGATGATAAATCGCTACACCAGCCTGTGCCATTTGACGAGCTAATTCAATATGTTCCGAATAACCGTACGGCCACATCGACAAATCCAAGTAATTACCGGCCTTTAATAACCAATCTCGGGAAACCAGATTAACACCTTTAAACGTGTCCACGAGAAAAGGCATCAAAATATTACGCTTTTTATCCAAATAAACGGGATGTATCAGATAAGGTTCCGGAAAAGAATCAAATCCATGATAGAAAAAAGTCTTTTCATAATCTATCCGTCCGATTTCCGATAACGGACGCGCGCGCAACGGATATGTGTTTTTATCATAGACACTTACATTCAGTAACCCCAAATTCGGAACTTGTTTCTTCAATTGCACAAAAGAAAAAAGGCTTCCTGCCACAAATAAAGGACTGAATAAACAATCATCGTCTCCCATAAAAATCAAATCATGAGACGCCAATAAAACACCTTGCGCACGATTGTAAGAAAATTCTTTATGCACCGCATTACGCGTATAAATAACGGAAAGGCCGTATTCTTTTTTCAACCATTGAATTGTCTCGGCCGTATAATCCGTTGAACAATCGTCCACAAAAATAAACTCATCCACATGCGCAAAACGATTTGCCAAAAGCGTTTGAACAGCCCATACCAACGGATTTTTTCGGTAATCCGCATGCGGGCACCGATTATATGTTACGAATAAAAAAGAAGCCGGCGGAAAAGAAGCTGTTTCCTTTTTGCTGAAAGGAGCTTCTTTTAAAAAAGGCTTTAAACAGGTTTTAGAGCATCTCATTTATTTCTTCCAAAGCAGTCTGAACATCCTGCGGCGTTTTAATTTGAAAAACCCACATACCGACACTTTTGGCCGAATCAGTACTCCACACGGAATTATCAATTAATGCCATTTCGGGATAAGCTAATTCATGCGCTTGGCGATAAGCTTCAAAAAAAGGTAATCGCCCTGCTTCATCTTTATCAGCCTTAAACACACCGACTTCTGCCGAACAAATGTATCCGTCAAAAAAACGATCCAGATGATACAACGGATAAGCATATCGCCCGAAAACATCCATATGATCAGTTGCAATCAAAACGGGGCAACCTTTATGGCGAATTTCTTGAATCAACGCGAATATTTTTGAATCAACGATTTTTAAATGTTTAAAGCCGTCGATGAAATGTTGTGTTATTTGTGCAGCAGACAAAGAGTCATTTGTCAAAACCGCACAAATATCTTCAAACGTGACTTGACCCAACATCCACGGGCGAATCATTTCTTCATGTTCTTGAAACAACTTTTGCTCCAAATACTGAAACAAAGCCGGATTTTCTTTTGCCAAATGGCTGTAAAATTTTCCAAAACTTAATGTTTCATTCCAATCAATAAAGACGACTTTTATCATAAATCTCCCCTATCGAAAAAGAAGACACTTTTTGCGGTGCGCAAATCAACGGGCAAAGCCTATCCGATGTCAGATGAGACGAGTCCAAAAAGCGAACATTAAAATAAGATTGATTTTTTTTGAAAAACGACTTCAACCCGTCGTTAAACGAATCTTGCAGGAAAAAATCAGACTCGGCCGTAAATGAATCTCCCCGTTGTTCGGAACGACGCCGACGCGTTTGTTCATCTACCGACAAAAACAAAATCATATCCGGATTTAAAAAAGACTTTCTTTTTTCCTTAAATTCTTCCGCTTTTTCAAAACGCCCCTTGGCATATTCAAAAGCATACAAACTTAAAAAAGTTCGATCCAATACGATTTTTTGTCCCATATCCAACAACCGTGCCATCAATGCTTGCCGCTTTTCTTCGACAGCCAACAAAAAATCAATCCGATGTACCGGGTCGATTTGTCCGAATCTCTTCCAATCTTGAGGCGATAAAAACGTCATATGCTCATTCACATGCATGAAACCTTTTTCCTGCAACTGCCGGCATAAAGTCGTTTTACCGCTACAAACACCACCTTCTAATGCGATAATCAAATCAAAATCCTCCCCGAATTTAAATTAAAGTATAATTTTAAAAACCTTTCCTGTCAAATGATATATTGATTTTCTATCAAAAAGGGAATATCCTTTTAAAAAAGGGAGGGAATCTTATGTCAGTCTTTTTTTCTTTTCTGTGTTTTTGCAGCATTGTTAATAACTTATTCGCCTTCATCAATATCCGGTGGCTCAAAACATATCAAGCGCCTTCACATGTTCAACTGGCGCCGGGTAAAAAGCTTTATCTGATTTTAAAAGTGTACAAAGAAACGGCTCAAATCCGCCAAACGATTGCTCGACTGTCTCAGGAACTGGCGCCTTTTGAAAATATAACGGTTCTCATTGTCGGAACAATCAAAGAACGTGATTCTTATGCACAAAATCCAACATTGGAACTGGCTCGACAAGCTACCCAAAATAACACTTTGTTTCGTATTTTGGAATGCCCTGTTATCGGAACACATGCACACCAAAACAATTATGCCATCGCTTCGATTAAAACAGATCCGCAAAACACATGGATTATGACGCTTGACATAGATACCGACGTGACACAGGACGGATTTAAGGCTCTCATCGAAGCAATCAATGCTAATCGATTAATCATTCAACAAACGGCTTTCTTTTTGTCTAATTACACGAAAGTTGATTTCTTTCAAAAAGGCAATGCCGTTTATCAGTCGCGTTGGAAAATCATTCAGGAATTAAAACGCGTTCAACTGAACAAATGGACACACGGTTGGTTTTTGTTAAACGCTGTCGGTCATGGATTGTGCATTAACCTTAAAGAAATGCAAACCCTAAACGGTTTCAGCGAAACGGTTCCGATTGAAGATGTCGCCCTCGGATACGTCATCAGTGCTATGAACAAACGAATGGATGCATTGCCTGTTATTGAACTGGCTGATGTTCCGACAACGTGGAAAGCCGGCTTTAAACAAAAAATTACGTGGGCATATGGTCCCATGTACTTTCCGATTTACTATAAACGTTTTCGACAAGAACATCCGGCAGTTTATCAGGCCAATAAATTACGTGCCTTTGTTATTATGTTAGAAGGTTTTTATGCCTATTTTGCCTGGTGTTTCATTTCTCCGATTCTTTTATGGGCGCTTTTCTGTGCACTTTCAGGGTCTGTCAGCGCCATTGTCTTTTTAGTTTTTTACTATCTGGAATATGTCCAATCCATTCACTTGTTTATGAAAAAATATCACTTAAAGACATCTTTTTGGAAAGCTCTGGCAGCCGGTTTTTGCGAAAGTTTACTCATCAGCTGGCCGGCATTGACCGCTTTAGGCATTTTATGTATCAAAAAAGCGCCCGTTAAATTTAAAACCGAACATGTTTAGTTTTATTCACGTTCGCGGCTCTGGGCAATGAAAGGCAGATAAAACGAAGTCGGTTGAAAAATCGTTCCGACATCCCGGTAGATATCGTCTTTTTGCAACTCGAGCCGTATGACAGAAGCATGTTCTTTGTGCGTTTCTTGTTCAAACCACGCTATCGTTTCATGACAAAACAACATATAAAGCGCCCGGTTGGTCGTTCCATGTGCAACGATGACCGATAAATCATCCTGTTGATGATGAAAATCGTGAACAAAATCAATGCATCTTTTGGTTAAATCCGCACGGCTTTCTCCTAAAGGCGGACGCGCATAAAACCGGCCCGTTTCCTGTAATGTTTTTTCATAAAGACGCGTTTCCACCGGATACAGTCGTCGACAATTTTCCAACCCCATTTTTCTAAAAAATGAAAAATTTTGTTCAGTTAAACGATCGTCTTTTATCCATCGCGGATTAAAAGCTGCCCGTCGCAACGCATGATACAAATAAGCACCTGTTTGTAAACATCTGCGAAAAGGACTGTTATAAATCGTTACGTGTTTAAACTGATTCTGACGCAAAAATTGTTCCATAAACAAGGACAAATAAAAACCGTGCCGATGCCCGACAGATGACAACTCTATCAAGGGATCCGCTTTTTCCTGC
The DNA here is from genome assembly GCA_937935995.1 of uncultured Alphaproteobacteria bacterium. Taxonomy (GTDB): domain Bacteria; phylum Pseudomonadota; class Alphaproteobacteria; order CAAHEQ01; family UBA3637; genus CALXXA01. Next base: position 10,984 of record CALGXF010000004.1, on the reverse strand, counting down.
CAATTCTTTTTATCCCGAAACTGAGCTGCACCATGACGAATGAGTAAAATTGTTCGATGCGGTCGATTTTTTTGATTTAAAAGTGATACCATTTTTTATCCTTTCCTTTTAAAAAGCTTATAAAAAACGACATCTCAATTCAATCAAAAAGTGACAAAGAAAACAATTTTTATCTTTTTGGTAAAATTTATTCCGAGCACTCAGGACAATTTTCTCGGTTGATGTTTCATAATCGACAAAGCAAAAGGCAAATACGCTTTCTGCCACACATAAATATGGCATGCTTACTTCAGAAAAGTCACCAAGCCGACTTCTTTAGCATCTTGATGTACGATTATTTCAAAAAACAAGGACTTTATTGGAGCGGGTGAAGGGAATCGAACCCTCGTCTTAAGCTTGGGAAGCTTCCGCTCTACCATTGAGCTACACCCGCGCATCCGTTACGGATGCCATTTTATACATCACTTAAATCGAAAAATCAACAAGTTTTTGCTGAATTTCTGTCGTCATCTTTTCATTGACCGTTTTTTCCATCTCATCCAGCATTTCAACCATCATGGCATCTCGATCTTGGACGCTCGACCGAATCGGCTGAGTCCGCATCACATAGCCTTCAACGCTGATACCGTTTAAAAGCGTTCCTTTTTCATTTATCAGCTGTAATTCCACATGATATGTCAACGTATATTTATAATTTTCCAACCGGAAAATAGCTTCCGCCGACATTTCTTCCCGAACCATGGACGCTTCTTTAACCACAAACTTTGCCACATACGGTTTTTGGTGGTTATCTCTTAAGCGAATATAAGCCCAATTCAACAAAGCTTTTTCCGGCGTAATCGGCATTAATTTTTCAACATGAGGCGGCTTTTGGTCAGCCTCGACATCCGACACCAAAATCAGTTGATCCGCCGGCAGTTCTATCGCAGCCTCTTTCGTATAATCTTTAACTTGATACGGCTTTTGATAAGTCGGCATACAGGCTGCCAATAAAAGCCCCAAAACCAAAGCAATTCCTTTTTTCATGATAAATCCTCCTTTTTAAAATCATATGTTTTGCCGCAAAATTGGCACGTAACATGAATAACACCTTCTTCATACATATCATTTAACTGCTCATTTGAAAATTGCGCAAGCATTTTCTTGACTTTGTCATAAGAACACCGGCATTCGAACCGAATATCTTTTTTGGGGAAAAGCAACAACAAGTTGGCATGAAACAAGCGAAACAAAACTTGTTCCGGAGATAAACCCTCTTCAAAAACTTCTTTTTTCCGGACACTTTGCATCAAAACACTGATTGTTTCAAAATCGTCTTTTCCGGGTTCAACCGTTTTTCCGGGAAGTTGCTGTACCATCAAACCGGCAGCTTGTCGATGTCCGTCTTTTATTTGTGTCAACAAAACCAAATCCGTCGGAATATGTTCTGATTTTTCAAAATAGCTTAAAACACCGGCCGTTAAATCGGGTCCGTCTAATTCGACAACGCCCTGATAACGTTCATTGTCTGACAAAGCCTGATCAACCGTAAAGGCCAAAACAGCTTTTCCCGTTAAATCCGATAGCGAGGCAGCTTGTTTAGGCAATTTTGCTTCATCATACCGAACCGAAGCCCGCACATGACCGTCATCAGACACATCGACAACGATTAACGTCACGGGACCGTTACCTTGCACCTGTAACGTGAACAAACCTTCGTATTTCAAAGAAGAGGCCAGCAAAACAGCCACAACAACCGCTTGCGTCAACAGCTCTTCCACCATCGGCGGATAAGCGTGATGTTCAAACAACGTATCCATCAGCGTTTCACACTGAACGAAACGTCCTCGATACACGCCATCTTCCAATAAAAACGGTAAAACATAATTCATTTGCAATTTCTCCTTTTGGTGTCTACTATGAACAAAGCTGAAAGGATTGTCAACATGGCGAAAAAAATAACCGAGAAAAGGCTCTATAACATTGCCCTTTATTACCTGTCTCGGTACGAAGCGACGACAGGCAAAGTCCGAGATGTCTTAAACCGGCGGCTGATAACGGCCGAACGACGCGGAGATGAAGTCCCCGACGAGGCTCCGGCTTGGATTGAAAAAGTTATCTCTCAAATGGTTGAATTAGGCTACATTGACAACAATCGATACGCTCAAAACACTTTTCGGCGCTTAACAGAGTCCGGCAAATCCGTTCGGTCGATTGCGTACAAATTGAAACAAGCCGGGTTGGAAGAAGATGTCCTTTCCGGTTTAATCGATGAACAAGAAATGACATCCGGCGAATTAGATTTAGCCAGCGCTCTGAAGCTTGTAAAAAAACGGAAACTCGGCATTTACCGCCCGCAATCACAGCGCGCTGAATATGCTCAAAAAGATTTGGCTGTTTTGGGACGCGCCGGTTTTAGCTATGAAATTGCCCAAAAAGCGTTAAAAGGCGAGGAAGATTAACCGTCTTCCAAATGCAGTAAAGCTGTGGCTGCTACGAATATCACCACAACAGACGGGCCAAAAGCGGCTAAAATCACGGGCAAAGCACCGGAAGTGCCAAAAGCGAACGTTAACCGGGACAAAAAGAACAAAATAAATCCGCACAAAACCGCTCCGGTCATTTTCATCAACGTGTTACCGGATCGTTGATTCGGGCTTAACGAAAAAACGGAAGCAATAAAAACCATAGCCAACAAGTAAAAAATCGATGACAAAACCGAATAAAAATACATCCGGTGGCGCACGGACGAAAATCCCGCATCATCCAACATATGAATAAATCCGGGCAACTGCCAAACAGAGAAGCTTTCCGGTTCATTAAACGTCTGCATAATTTTTTCCAAGCTTAAATCTGACGGGAAAACCAAATTTTGCTCTTCTTTTTTCTCGCCCAAATCGTTAAACGACAGCCCTTTGGCAATTTTCAGCATGTTATTTTGAAGCAATCCTTCCGGCGCTTCGATTTGCCGTTTTAACGATTCCAAAGCCGTCAATTCCAACACGGAAACACCGTACAAATGCAAATCTGTTCCGACCTGACGCACCGAATCGGCATGAATGATGACGGGTTCTTCTCCCTTTTTTTCGCGCAACCATAATCCTTTGGAGGTCCACGAAACATTATTGTTCTTTTGGAATTTTATGCCTTCGACCGTTTCAAACTTTTGTTGCATGATTGTTGCAAAAGGATTGAATAAAGTTACATTAAAAAGACCGATTAGGAAAACCACCAAAAAGACCGGCATCAAGAAATTCCAAACAGACAATCCGGCCGACCGGGCAATCACCAATTCATTGCTTCGACTTAACCGATAGAACGTCACCAAAGACGCAATTAAAACAGCAAACGGTAAAATCAACGGCACCATTTGCGGCAGCTTGAGCAGGCCTAAATTCAAGACATCCGCAAAGGTCATATAATCTTTTGATGCCGACCGGCGCAGCAATTCAATCGTATCAAATAACAAAATCAAAGCCATTAAGACGAATAAAGTCGCCAAAAATGACAGAAAAAAGTTTTTTGAAATATAACGACTGAGTAAAGGCGGTACTTTCATTTATAATTCCTTTGCATGCGAGGTTCTTTATACGCTCTTTTACACGGTTTGTCAAAACATCATTTTAATAAACAAAAAGAGCCGTTTTCCCAGTCAAGTAAGAATAAATTTTAAATTTATCTGATGAAATGGTGATTTTTCAGTTGCTTTTTATAAAATTCCCAGTATACTGACAAAGACAACCGAATGTGGTTGGGGAGCCTGAAAATCTCCTTAAAACGGGTCACTTTATTTTAAATAAGGGCGGATGGCAAAGAATATAAAGAATAATTTGCGCTGTACCTGTTTACAGATTTTCAGCTCCGCCCACCTTCAGTTCAAGGTGGGTTTTCACTTTAAAAGGAGGAGAAAAAATGAAGTGGACAAAACAACAAAGAGAAGAATTCAAATTGTTTCGACAAAATTTAGGACGCCAGTTTTTAACCTGTCGCTTGGAAAAAGGGTGGACATTGGCTGATGTGGAGGCGCGAACACGCATCCCGTCCAAAATTTTGGAACAAATGGAGTTGGGACAATTTGACATGCGTTTGTGGGATGTCGCACATTTAGCTTTTTTATACGAAAAACAAATGTGTCTGACGCTTGTCTGAAAAAGGGCCGCACAGGCCCTTTTATATTCCTTGTTCAACCAAGTATCGTTCAGCGCCTAAAGCCGCAATCGCCCCCGCACCGCAGGCAATAATCGCCTGACGGAAAAACGGTTCTTGAACGTCTCCGGCAGCAAAAACGCCCGGAACGGATGTTTGCCGTGTATCATGATTTGTCACAATGTACCCGTTTTCATCCCTATCCAGTTGGCCGATAAATAATTCCGAATTCGGAGTCTGACCGACTGCTTCGAAAACACCGTCAATTTTCAAATTCTCAACCGCTCCTGTTTGGTTGTTTCTGATATGAACACTCGATAAACGCTCCTGCCCTTCAAAAGAAACAACTTCCGTATTCCATAAAACACGAATGTTCTCATGGTCTTCAATTTGATTTTGAAGCGCTTTTTCACCGGTAAAGAAAGAATCTCGGTGAATAATCGTCACGTCTTTGGCTATGGTCGCCATAAAAAGGGCTTCATACAAAGCCGTATTGCCGCCACCGACAACGGCAACCGATTTGTTCCGATAAAAGAAACCGTCACATGTTGCACAAATCGAAACACCTTGACCTTTAAAGCGCTCCTCACCCGGCGCATTCAGCCATTTCGGAGACGATCCCGTCGCAATCACCAAGCTATCTGCGGACATTTGGCCGCCGTTACTCATGATAATCTCGAAAGGTTTTGTCATGATATTTACCTTTACGGCCGATTCGTACAGAATTTCAACACCCAATTCTTCGACTTGCTTTTTAAACACGTCGACTAAATCCATTCCTGGCACATTGCCGAAGCCCGGATAATTTTCTATGTGATGCGTATAAACCAGCTGTCCGCCCGGCAACGGCCCGGCCAAAATAACCGGATTCAACCCGGCGCGCGCAGCATAAAGTGCGGCCGTATATCCGGCAGGCCCTGCACCCAAAATAACGATTTTTGTGTGTTTCATATGTCCTCCTTGTTTGAACAAGATATAGACATCTTTACTGTTTTATGCAAGAGAAAAGCCCCGCTTTTCCGCAGGGCTTTTATGATAAACCTTATACAAATTTAACGCTGACGATTTCGTATGTTTTGACACCGCCCGGTGTGGCCACATCCACAAAATCACCGACTTCTTTACCGATTAAAGCTTTAGCAACCGGGGACTGCAACGAAATTAAATTTTTCGTCAAATCCGCTTCATATTGACCGACAATTTGGTACGTCATTTTTTTATCTTCGTCCGCATCGCAAACTTCTACCGTTGCGCCAAATAAGACTTTGTTACCGGACAAAGACGCCACATCAATGATATTCGAACGCCCCAAAGCGCTTTCCAATTCCTGAATACGGCCTTCGACAAAGCTTTGGCGTTCGCGCGCCGCATGATATTCCGCATTTTCGGACAAATCGCCATGAGAACGTGCTTCTTCAATAGCGGCGATAATTTCATGCCGTTCCACAAATTTTAAATGTTTTAATTCTTCTTGCAGTTTTTCATAGCCGGCACGGGTCATAGGAACTTTCTCATCCATGTTTAGAGTCTCCTTACTTGTTAAAAATAATAAAAAAAACACAGCATCTGAGGTGCTGGTTTCTTTGCTTGTTGAAAATAAGTGTAATGCGTTTTTCAGAAATTGCAAGCTTTTTTTAAAGATATTCTTTTACCTCATCTTTTGATGATAATCCAAAGGAAAGGAGCCGCCCGGCTCCTTTTATTTATTTTGTACTGCTACTGTTAAGAATTTAATACTAAGAACATCCTCTTGGCCCGCAACACATCGCATATCCGGCACATGTTTCATCTTGTGCACAACATCTCCAATCTCCTCCATATTCTTCAGGTGCCGTGCATGCAGTTGTCGGCGGTTCGCAACAAATGCCATCTTTACAACATTTTCCGTCAATACATTGATTATCAGCGAAGCAACATGTACTTCCACAGGAAATCGGTTTATCTTCTGGACACGCCGCTTCTTCTGTACACACAGGACACCCATTTTCATCAGTCGTAGTCCCGTTGGTACAGGTTGCCTCATCAAGTGGAGCGCAACATGTTCCGGCATTTCCACACGTTTGGTTGCCGTCACAACAAACGCCGTCACACCATTTACCAGAGGCCGCTTCGCAACAATCTTGACTTTCAGATTTGGAAGCACAACAGTACCCATCGCCATACGGGTCACCAACCCACACATGGTTTGTCGGATCATCTCCATTAATTGAAACAGCCGTACAACATACAGACGTTGTTTGTGCGCCTTCTGTACAGAACACACCACATTGTTCTGCATCCGTTATTGTACATTCCTCTTGAACACAGGTTTCATCTAAACTACAACATGTCGACGGCAATTCACAACAACCACCCGTTAAATAATAGATAGTCTCGCCGCCACGTTCCTCACACGTACAAGCCGGGTCAACATCACATGCACAGGTATCTTCATTTTTAACTTCGCAAGTTCCACAAGACAATCCCGGACATTTATCTTCACAACTGATGATGCACCCGCAGTCGTCTGTTCCAGTGGGTTGTTGCCCCTCCGGACAAGAAGTGATGGAACAAGGCAGAACTTCACATGTCCCGTCCACACACTGTTCACAACTTCCACAAGCCGGGTCACATGTTGTTCCAATTTCGCCACTTCCGGAACCGCTCCCCGAACCGCCGGATGTCCCGCCGGAACCACTACCGCCGGTGCCATCACAAATATCTCCGTCCGAACCAAAACAGAATTTCATTGCTAATCCGTCATTCGTCCCACAAATGCCACTGTCACCCGTATAAACCATGTTTTCAACAACAATCTGGTCAATGTCCGTCGGATTCATCTTTAAAATCAATTCGCACACACGATATGTCACATCCGTTGCTTCTACGTAATAGGATGTGCCTTTATCTTTCACTGTCGTCATCGGGTAATAGGTTCCCCGTTTTCCATTGCCGGGTAGTCCCGGAAAACGGAATTCATGGCCAACATCTTTTTTAAAGTAATATTCGTCAATCATGGGGACGTTTGTTCCGCGTAACATGACATCATAAATTGTCTCATTTGCCCGATGTTTATTCATCGCATAGGTAAATCCGACCAAAGCCGTAATACTTAACACACCGATAATCGCCAAAACCGCCAGCATCTCCAATAATGTTCGGCCGGAATGTTGTGTTGAATATCTTTTCATGTAACCCTTCCTTTGATTTTACTGTTTATGCCGGCAAATAACTTCTTTGTTTATTGGGAGTTTTTATCCGTTTTCCTATTTTCTTTCCAACTCTAAAGACCCCCTCCCCGCCTTGATCAAGAAAAAAAATACATAAAAAAAACCTCCTTAAAGGAGGTTTTACGGATTATCTTGTGTTATTTCCAATCCTTGATAAGTTTCCGGTAAATCCGGAGGCTCCGGAATTGTTTGAATTTTCTTTTTTTGACCGGCCTGCTGTCGAGCCGCTTTATTCTTTCGAATAGCCCGCCACTTTTTAACATTTTCAATATGTTCATCATATGTTTTTGCAAACACATGTCCGCCCGTTCCGTCTGCCACAAAGTAAATATCTTGGCTTTCAATCGGATTAAGAACGGCTGCAATCGATTCGCGTCCCGGGTTGGCTATCGGTCCCGGCGGCAGTCCGTAAATCACATACGTATTATAAGGGTGCTGAACACGTAAGTCCTTTGTATAAAGCTTTCTTTTAAACGGCAAATTTCCGTTCGTCACAGCATAAATAACCGTCGGATCAGACTGCAACCGCATCCCTTTTTCCAAACGGTTCAAAAACACAGAAGCCACATGGCGTCGTTCAGCGGAAAGAGACGTTTCTTTTTCAACAATCGAGGCCAAAACAACGGCTTCTTCCGGCGTTTTAAAAGGCAACTCCGTATACCGCGTCGGCCATAATTCATCCAACGTTCGTTTCATGGCATTTTGCATCCGTGTAATCATACTTTGGCGCGTATCTCCGAAAGAATAATAATACGTTTCCGGCAGCAACGTTCCGTTTTTAGGCACTGAAACAACTTCCCCGATGAGTCCGTCCGTTTTATTCAAAATTTCCACAATCTGGCCGGAAGTCAAGCCTTCTGGAATAGTCACACGGCGAATATACGTTTGCCCGCCGGTCAAAATATCCATCACCATTTTAGCACTTGACCGAGCCGGAATAGAATACTCTCCGGCTTTCATCGCGCCGGCTTTATTATGCGCCCGAACACCGAAAGTAAAAATAGCCGGACTTTCGATAACACCTTCTTTTTTCAAGAAAGAAGCAATCTGCCGCAAGTTCATGCCCTTTTCAATAAAGACTTCTTTTCGAACCGGCAAAGGCCCTTCTTCCATGAAAAACTTATAGGTCGAAAAGACGCTTCCGCCGATAAGAGAGGCTAAAAATATAAATAAAAATACATACAAAATAACACTGAGGCGCATACGGATCCCCTTCCAATGGGCGCATGATAGCGTTTTTTGCATTCGTTCGCAAGCAAAATAACATTCTCCCTTCGGAATATAAGTTTCGCTCGTACAAAAAAAGAAGGACTTTTTCGTCCTTCTTTAAATCTTTTAAGGCATCATTTGATACACCGGCGGCGGTGTCGGCCCTCGACCATTCTTATACGGGTTCATTTCCACATCCGTACATGCCGTTAACGTCAATATCCCTGCCAAAGCGAAAAACAAAATTATCTTCATGCTTTTTTCCTTCTAATCAAAAATGCTCTTGAAATTATCAATCGTTGATCTGGTATTTCTGAACGTATCGGACACACCCCCGACTGTATCAGCAATACCGGTGGTTGTATCTTTGTATGTTCCGACTTTATCCCGATTGATTCGGCGTTTGGAATATTGTGTATCTGCCCGAGCATCCCAAATTTCGGCTTGTGCTCTTTCTGTTTTAACAGCTTCTTGCCACATCAAATTTTGTGCTCTGGCATTCACCAATCCCATCGAGGCGGCTTGTTGAATGGCAGCAGTTGAAGCCGCAGCCCGATACTCCGCATATTGATATTCTTCCGGCGTCAACCAACGAGATGAGTAACTTTGAATCCTGACAACATAAGCATTATAATCTTCCCCCTGACGTTGTTGATAAAGCCCCGGATTGGACTGAATATCCGATATCATCAGCTGTTGCGTTTGCACAGGCAAAGCCGACATGGCATTGTTTGAATGATATCCGCCGTAAGACGAACCGGCGTTATTAGATTGACAGCCGCAAAGAAGTGCCAATCCCAAGGCACCTATTAAAATTTTATTTTTCATAAATTCCTCCGTAAATTGAGATGAAATAATAACAATCGGATTGTATGTTAAAAAAGATTAACAAATTATGTCCAATTCTTAAAAAATATTCTCATACAAGACTTTTTTTCAATTTTTCTAACAAAAAACAGGGAAAAGCGGAGGTAAACCAGCTATGATCATAACATGCGACTCATCATCCCCATCTCCTTGAACATTGGGCGCATGACAACGTTTTTGTGTTCGTTGGCAAGCAAAATAACCTATTCATACCAATAATAACAATCGCTGTCTGTAATTTTCAATGTTGTCCCGTTCGGAATACAAACACTCCGCGCGCTGGTTCCACTTTGACATAAAGCCGTTGCCAAATATTCATCAGGCCCGCAACAAGTATAAACCGTTTCAGTTCGCGTCGGGTAAATGTCAATATCCGCCGGGCTGTTAGACAAAGGATGAGTAGCCTCAATATGCCCATAACAACATCTGGCGCCCCACATCCAAGAATAAGAATTGGCAAAGTAAGCTCCTCCCAACGGCACACCGTTTTCTTCAGAGGCGCAACAGGCAGAAACACCCCCGATACCGGTAACGGAAACGACTTCCTGTTGAATAGATATCTCTGTTCCCGTATCGTAATCATAGCTGGGATACGAGCTATAACAACATTCCGGCGCATCAATTCCCATATAAGGTTCGCCGGCACAACATTGCGCGCTGTACCCATATCCTTCGCTACCTGTCCAATAGGCCGTTTGACCTTCCGGACAACACCACTTATCCGAAATCGGGCTGGAACTGCCAAAATTCGCGAATTGAATGGTCGACAGAACATTTTTCTCGCTTTCATCATACCGGCAGCAATCATAGTTTTCGGCATCATATTCATATAATTCACCGGTACAACACTTGAATGAACCGTCATAATAAGCTTTCTGATTTTCTTGACAACAATAAAGCACTTCATGATCATGGCGTTTTGTTGCAACAGTCATCGGTGTCCCGGTACAACATTGTCCGCCGTAACTCTCGTGCCAATAGGCTGCCGTATAATCCGGGTGACAGCACATTCCGATATCGCCCTCCGGATGTCCTACAATGGTAAAGGCGTGATAACCGTCACTGCAACAACTGTAATACCCATCCGATTGACGCGCGACTTCACCATTACAACAAAGCGGGTTGGCATATTCATTGAAAACATACGCATTTTGCCCTTGTGGACAACACTTTTCACCGGAATCGGCACCGTATATTTTGGTTACCCAATTGCCGTCTTCGGTGTTGCAACAGCCCCAATTACCGCTCCTATCTTCATACGGCATTCCAAAACAACATTCTCCGGCGGTTCCATTCCAAAAAGCATGCGGAATCGGTTCTCCGGAACAACTTAAACAACAGCCGTCTGCTTCTCCACTGGGCTTGCCTTGTATTTCAACTGACCAGTAGCCCTCTGACCCATCCGAACATGTTTTGCCAGGATTGAGTAAAGAGGCGCTGCCACAGCCTACCGGGCAATTCGTCTCGGTCGGCGTGCAATCCGGACAATCCCCTTCGTTTATCTGACAACAATCGACAGCTTCGTTACAACAACTGCCACTGGCAATTGTTACCGTCGTTCCGCCCCGTTCTTC
>CALGXF010000003.1 GCA_937935995.1 uncultured Alphaproteobacteria bacterium | reverse complement strand
CGACTTTTGAATATTTCCAACGGTTGTAACAACAAATCGCCGAAATCAACCGCATTCAACTCTTTTAACCGGTCTTGGTACATTTTATAAAAAGTCAATGCCCGGCCATACATAAAACCGGAATCTTCATTTTTCGTCACCATCACGGGTGATAACCCCCGGTCTTTCCACCGCTGTATCACGTTCAACAAAGCCGCCGGTGCCCATTCCTTGACGTCTACACCGTTTGCCTGCATCAATTGCTTCAACAAACGTTCTTGATCATCTTCGCCCAAAATGACAAAATCTTTTTCCAACCCGACCACATTGTAATGCGACCGCAAAATTCTCAACCCCAGCCGGTGGAATGTCCCGAGCCAAACGGACACCGCATCCGGACCGATCATTTTTTCCAACCGTTCGCTCATTTCCCGCGCCGCTTTGTTCGTAAACGTCACAGCCAAACATTGCCACGGTTTGGCAAGCCCTTTATCAATAATATATGCCAATCGCGTCGTTAATACGCGCGTTTTACCGGTACCGGCGCCGGATAAAACCAACACAGGCCCTTCAGTTGTTTCAACGGCCTGCCGCTGTTCGGGGTTCAGGCTTTTTAAATAAACAGGTTCCGGTTTAACCGCCGGCACCATCGGCTCTTCATCCGTTAAATCAAAGGGGTTTGACATCTTGTTTCCTTTTTGTTCTTTCAAAGGAGTGTACCTGTTTCATTTCAAATGTCAAGAATTAACGTTGCAAAAGCGTATTGATCGCGTTATTTGCTAAATACAATCCAAAAACGCCGGTGATGGTCATCATGCTGCCCATCTGACGATGATCCGCTCGTCCTTCCCCGGCCGTTTCAACGGAAAACACACACGGAAAATCCAAATCAACATGCATGCGGCGCAACAGTTTCCTTAAATGAGCCGCCATCGGACAAACCGTCGTTTTTTTCATAAGGTCCAGACGGACTTTGGTCGGATCGCGTTTCAAAGCGGCGCCCATGGACGAAATAAACGGAATTTCCCGTTCTTTTAAATAAGCAATCATGTGGGCTTTGGCTGTCAAGCTGTCCATCGCGTCAATGACAAAATCGGGGCGCGGCGTAAAAGCATCCTCACATGTGGCTTCATCCACAAAAAGGTTTTTGGTTTGAACCATCGTCGTCGGACAAATATCCAAAATTCGTTCCCTTGCCACATCCGTTTTTCGCCGGCCGATAGTCGAATGCAAAGCAATCAACTGACGATTAATGTTGCTGACCGAAACCGTATCAAAATCAATGACGTTGATTTGTCCGACACCCGTTCGTGCCAAGGCCTCGACCGCAACCGATCCCACCGCCCCGCAGCCCACAACCGTCACCATGCTGTGCCGAAGCCGTTCCATCCGATCATCACCGATCAGCAAGCGCGTTCTGCTAAATTGATCTTCCATGAACCAGCTCCTTAAAATTTTGATAAATATGTTTTGTCAAAACAACCGGATCTTCTTTGCGCAAAACAGCCATCTGTCCGACCAATTCCGGCACGGCAGCCGGTTCATCCGCCAAATCCGGCGCATCGCTTTCAACCAACAACCGGTCAAGCGGCGTTTCTTTGATGCATTGGCGGACTTTTTCCCGATTTTCGGGCAGAAAAATAGCCGAATAACTGAAATAAGCCCCCATTTGCACCATTTTCGGAATAACGGCCGCATTGCCGTGATGAGAATGTGAAATAAAGACAGGCGGCCTTTGATTGGACTTTAAAATATGCAAAATCCGGTCCCACGCCCGCACACAATGCATGTGAAACGGCCGGTTGTATTTGGCAGCCAAATTCATTTGAAGACGCATCACGCGCTCTTGACAATCCAGCCCGGAGACAACCGGATCTTTATCCGCCCTGACTTTATCAAGGCCGATTTCCCCAATCATGAAAGACGGGTTATCCACTAAAAGCTGTTCCAATCGTTTTTCCCACCCGTCCGTTAACGTGTGTAAAAACCACGGATGCACGCCGAGCGCCACCGAAACGCCCGGATATTTTCGGGCAATATCCATGACTTTCGGCCAATCCGCTTCATGCGTTGCGTTACAGATAAAATCAGACACGCCGGATGCTTTTGCCCGAGCCATCACCGCCGGCAAGTCAGACACATCTTGCAAATGAGTATGCGCATCACAATAATTCATAGGAAAATCATAGTTTTTTTCGTTGATTTTTTCAAGTATTAAAAATAAACTGAAAGCAAAAGAAAGGGGAAATAATGCGCTATCGTTTTATTTTATTTATGTGCGGCATGATGACGATGCTTTTCGGCGGTCTGATGATGTTTCCCGCTTTTGCCGATCTTCTGGCCGACGACCCGAAAAATGCCCGGATTTTTTTTGTATGCGCTTTTTTTATTTTGTTTACGGGCGCTACCGTTGTCTTTATCACAAAGCAGGAAATACACGAAAAATTATCCCCTCAAGAAATGTTCCTGACGACTTCTTCCTTGTGGCTGTGCGCCGCCTTTATCAGCGCCGTTCCGCTTTATCTGTCCCCCGGATGCGCCGGCTTTACGGATGCTTTTTTCGAAGCCATGTCCGGCTTGACAACAACCGGAGCAACCACCTACACCCATTTGGATACGCTGCCCAAAGGCGTTCTTCTTTGGCGTGCCATGACTCACTGGATCGGCGGTGTCGGCATTGTTGTTTTGGCAATTTCCATTATGCCGACTTTGCGGATCGGCGGGTTACAATTGTTCGCAACGGAAAACTCCGATAAATATGAAAAAGATTCTCCCTTTTTGGCAACAAAAATCAAAGCCATTTTATTTTTGTATCTGGGCATGTCCATTTTGTGCGCCTCTCTCCTGTACGGGGCCGGAATGAGCGCTTTTGATGCCATCGCACATATGATGGCCTGCGTCTCGACCGGAGGCTTTTCGACACACGATGCCTCCATTGCTTTTTTCAACAACAAAACCGTCGATTGGATTCTTATTTTCTTTATGCTGTTGTCTTCTTTGCCGTTTATGTTCACGCTTGCGCTTATAACCGGCAAACGGGAACGCGTTTTACAAGATACACAGGTTAAATCTTATTTCCTGATGCTTTTCTTTTTGATTGTCCCGCTTGCTTTTATCATGTGGCAGACAACTTTGTTCGATACCTTTGAAGAAGCCCTTCGGCAAATGGCGTTCGCCGTTGTTTCTTTGGTTACCACCACCGGATTTGTTTTGGATAATTATACCTTATGGGGACCGTTTTTCGTCGCTTTTTTCTTCTTTTTACTGGGAGTCGGCGGATGCACGGGATCGACCTCCGGCGGCATTAAAATGTTTCGATTTAATATCATTTTTAAAATGTTGCGCCGGCATTTGCGCATGATGATTATGCCACATGCCGTCATTGTCCCGCAATACAACAACAAGCCCGTCACGGATGAAGTCATCAACAGCGTCATGGTTTTCTTAACCGCTTTTATCCTGACCACTGTTTTGGGGACGCTCGGCGTTGCCGCAACGGGGATGGATTTGATAACGGCTTTATCCGGCACGCTTTCATCCATTTCCAATGTCGGCCCCGGCGTCGGTTCCGTTATCGGCCCGGATCAAACTTTTGCCGCTATTCCGGATATGGGAAAATGGATTTTATCATTGGTCATGATGCTGGGTCGTTTGGAATTCATGACCGTCACGGTTTTACTTTTACCGACTTTATGGAAACGAACTTAAGGAGGAAATCATGTCACTTTTGGAAGATGCTCAAAAATTCATGCAAAACCGGCCGCAAGCCGAAAATGCCGAAGAAACATTGAACTTAACGGACGGCCTGCAGGTCGAACAAATCGTCAAAGAACTGAAAATGCTTTATGAAAACGCAACGGAAAGAGAAATTTTAAGAGCCGTTGATTTGGCGCGGGAACATTTAGGCCGCGTTCCGACACGCAAAGACTTCTTTTTGTTTGCTCGAACGAAATTGGAAGATTAATGAAACCGCTCTTTACTAAATATTAAAAAAGGTGTTATATAGTGATAACAATCACATAAGTCTAGCTTAAGGGAGCTTCACATGAAAAAATTAATCATTGTTCTCGTTGTCTTGATTCTTTTGGCCGGCGGCGGCATGTTTGCCCTAACCAAAACACTGGATGCACAAAGCTATAAAGCACAAATCATTCAGGCAGCTCAAGAATTAACCGGCCATACGATGGAAGTTTCCGGGCCTGTCGATGTTCAGTTGTTCCCAAGCCCGACAATTACCTTAAACGATGTCAAAATTAAAAACATCCCGGGATCCGCCACGCCGGATTTGGCAACCATCAAACGTGTGAATGCAACCGTCAAATGGGGTTCTTTGTTTGAAACACCGTTGATCATCGAAAAAATCACGCTGGACAGCCCGGCTTTTTTCATGGAGCGCAATGAAAAAGGTCAGGTGAACTGGGATTTCCCGTTTTTACAGGAAAAAACCGTCAACCCCGAACAGGACAACCTGATCGGCAAATCCATTTTGGAAGTGCCGCCGCAATTCAAAAGCCTGGCGATTCAAAACGGCAGTCTGACTTATACAAACGCTTTAACGGATTTTAAGCAGGCTTTTCAACAAATCAAAGGAAACTTAACGGCCGATTCAATCAACGGTCCGTTTAAGTTCTCGGGTTCTTTTGCTTGGAACCAAAATCCGATTCAACTTTCTTTGACAACCGGGAAACTGTTCGCGACACAATCGGCCGACATCAAATTGACATTGATTGATCCGGACAGCAAAGCGCAAATGAATTTAACCGGAAAGTTGGAAAATCTGACAAAGACGGCTGATATGACCGGCGGATTTTCCATCAATGTTCCCAAAATGTCTCCTTTTTTAAGAACGATCGCGGGATATACGCAATTGCCCGACTCGCTGGAAAGACCGTTGGTCGGAACATCGACGTTTACTTTTTCAAGCGCCAAAGCGTCTTTTAACGACATTGCGTTCAGATATGGGACGTCGGAACTTGAAAATTCCATCTCCGGCAGTCTTTCTTTTATCTACCCGAAAACAAAGGGAGCTCAAACACAAGTTAGAGCGTCCATGGTCTTAAGCAAAGTTGATTTAGATGCTTTTATGCCGTTGCTCCCCAAAGAAACCGAATTAAAATCGCGGTTCATGGCGCTTCAACGGGCGATAACATCAGATCTTGACTTGAAAATCAAAGCGACTTCCGTCACGTATCGGGAAGCATCGCTGAAAGGTACCACGTTGGATATCCTTCACCAAAACGGCGTCACGACCGTCAAGGAATTCAAAACAAAGTTGCCCGGAGACACGGAATTAAGCCTGACCGGCGACATTGATGTCATTGAAAATGCGCCTCAAGCCAAATTAACCGTTTCCGTATCGTCGCCGGACATGAAGAAAACGACCGAATGGCTGAACGTTGCTTTGCCGGGCGGGTTCACGCTGATGAACATGGATACGCTTAAAGCTTCGGCTCAAGTGGTCTTGCGGGAAACGGATGTCAGCCTGTCCAAAATAAATGCCGAAGCCAATGACGGCACATTGACCGGTTCCATGACTTTTTCGTTAACCGAAGCCAAACCGACCGGCGTTATTCAAACGACGTTAAAGAACGTCAACCTCGACAGTTATCTGACGGCCACGCTCGGAAAAGAAAAACAAAGCCTGCCCGTTTTATGGAAAAACATTCAAAAATCATTGACGGACAGCACGCTTTTATCTGACTATAATCTGCAATTCAACGTTAACGGATCCGATGTGACGTTCAAAAATATCCCGATGGAGCAATTGACCGTTCAAGGTTCCGTTCAAGACGGCGTGTTAACATTGCAAAATTTAACGGTTGAAGGGGCGGCAACAGCCAACTTAACGCTTTCCGGAAAATTGCAAAAGCAAAATAATCAATTGACATTTACTGATGTGACCTATGATTTCAACGTTCCGAGAGCTTCCGTTTTCATGGACAGAGCCATGATTGCATCGCCGTTGTCCGGCCAAATCAACAGCGTTTCGATTTCCGGAACGGCTTCGGGTCAGCCGGATGCATTTGCCTTTAACACCGTTATGGGTTTTTCGCAAGCCCAAATCAAAGCGCAAGGACAAATTCAACGGAAAAATGCTATTTCGAATTACAATGTGGCGTTATCGATTGCGCACCCGAATTTCCATCAATTTATGAAGTTATTTGATGAAAACTTTAATCGTTTCCCTTATCTGGCCGGCACGTTAATGTTCCAAGCGGATTTAACGGGAACGGCGGATGCCTTTAAGTTATCCGAAATAGACGGCATGATTGGAACACAGCGGTTTAAAGGGGATGTAACCGTTACGCAAGACATTACGCGTAAAATTCAAGCAAACCTGACGTCGCCCTTGTTCAATCTTGAAAAAATCTATCCCAAAAAAGACATGATACGGGGAATCGATCCGAACACAAGCAAAGCTCAATTTTCCAACGACTTGTTTGATTTTTCCAGCTTTGAAGGATTGGATTTGGATGTAACGGCATCTGCCGACAAAATGATTTTCGATAAAACGAATGTGGATTTGATGAGCACGCATTTCACGTTGAAAGAGAAAGTTTTGACTGTTGAATATCTGAAAGGAACGATGAATGAAGGTTCTTTATCGATGGAAGGGTCTCTTAACGCGGGAACGGCAGAACCGATTCTTGATGCGACTATTCAAGGTGAAAATATCAAAGTCACCCCGGATGCATGGGCTTTGGGTCGGTACCGATTAAAAAGCGGAAAAAGTGCTTTCCTATTTGACTTTAACGCGCGCGGGAATTCATTGGAAGACATGATTCGTTCGTTGTCGGCCAACGGAACCTACACGGTTAAAGACGGCACGATTTCGGGATTAAATATCAACGGCATTGAAAATCAAACAAAGTTGATTTTGCATAAAGGACAAGAAGCTGACACATTTGAAAAAACGCTGAATACACAACTGACGATGGGAGAGACAAACTTCACATCCTTAAGCGGAACGTACAGCATTTCAAACGGTGTTTTGCGTTCTTCGGACAGCATGTTCCGCTCCCCCGAAAGCAATGCCATTATTCAAGCCACGATTGATTTGCCGAACTGGACGGTTTTGTCATCTATTGCGCTTTCAATGACGGGTTTTGACGGATTTCCGCCTATTTCGATTGTTATCAAAGGGCTTATCCATGCACCGGAAGTCGACGCAGACACATCCGCCTATATTCGTTACTTAACCTCTGCATCGGCTCAAATCCGCGATACGGCTTTGCAAGAAAAGCTGGAACGTGAACGTCGGCAAGCGCAAATGGATGCAGATCAACGCAAACAAGAAGCTGTTCGTTTGGCAGGGGCTTCCAATGCGAAAATCGACGAAACACAAAAAATCATTCAAATAGCGCCTACGCCGCAAGGAGAAGAAGAACTCATTCGTGCACAGGATGCGGCGGCCGTTATTAATGAGTTGTCGATTAAAGAAACAATTTCCGAAACGGATTTAAAGAAAATCGAAGAACAATACAGTTTGTTGTTACAGCGGACAGGGCTGGCTCAAAAAGCATCTATGGAAATTGCGTTAACCGGCATGCGGCAACAATCTCAAAACTTAATGGCATCGGCTCAAAATACGATGAACGCCATTAACCGCATTTACCAACGGTTGATGGGTGTTGAGGTGGTTGATACGGCCTATAAAAAGGGATTTGAAATGTTCACATTGATGGGACGGTTAAGAACCTTTGTGGATCAATCTCAAGATTTGTCGAAAAATACGCAAGCTTTAACACAAATGCAGCAAGCATTGCAAATATTGACGGATAATTATAATGCGATTGCCAAATTTGATGTGGATACGCCCGTTTCCGGAGACGGCGAAATCAACCGCCCGAATGTTCGCGGCAAGATTATGCGCAGCAATTCGTTATAAAAAAAGGAGCCGAAAGGCTCCTTTTAAAATCAGTTAGCACACAGAGCTCTATAATTTTTACTTGTGCGGCCTGTTCTATTCCCGACGTTTCCAGTTGAAAGATAAACCATGTACATCCATTCACTTCCACTGGCTGTCGATGTTATACCGTAATCATCTATTGAACTGGCAATCACGGGGCATATTCTAGTCCCCTCATTTCCATTCCAATCGGGGCAAACTTCATACATGGTTGCCAAGTGCATCCCATTGGCTTTACACCAATTTGCGGCACTCCACCAATTGAGAAAGATATTACTGATACAAAACTTCCCGTCATCCGATAACGTCCCACCGTCACACGCGGCATGGGCTGACGTGGCCATAAAGAGAGTTATCATTGTTGCTAATAAAATTTTCTTCATTTTCTTTTCCTTTCTTTTAATTTGAACATGTTTTGCTGGTGCTATCCATTGATAAGCAATATCCATACATCGGATCCGAACCGGTCATATCTAAACCGCCGGTATAATCTTCCGTGGATGACGTCAACAGGCAATACATCCCCGATGAACATCCTGTTTCTTCTCGTAAATACGTATCCGTTAAATGAACGTTTTGTTTACATGAACCACCACTGGACGTCATTTGTTCACAAACACCATACATCGTCGATGCACCCGTTGAGCTTAAGTCGCCGGAACAGGTTTCACTCGTCCACGCGACACGGCAATATTGACCCGATGGACACGAAGTGACATTTAAATCACCTAAATGAACACCTTGTTTACATGAACCACCACTGGAGGTCATTTGTTCACAAACGCCATACATCGTACTGGCACCTGTCGAACTTAAATCGCCGGAACAGGTTTCACTCGTCCATGCGACACGGCAATATTGGCCCGATGGACAACTGCTGGTATTTAAATCCGGCATTGTCTCATACGTTGTTGTCGGATTGACATAGCCTGTTATTTGACAGGTTGCTTGAACCGAACCTGTCGGATTGACATATCCGGTTACTTGACAATCCGAACCAATGGCTCCGACTGGATTCGTGTACCGATAAACACATGCCGTTTCCCCACAACATGTTTGTGTCTCTTCTTGCCATGTCTTACCAGAAGCTTCACAACACGCTTGACTGTCATCCGGGTTACAACAAGCCCCCTCTAGACAAACCCCTGTTGAACATTCTGTCCCATCCGGCAAATTGGTGATTTGGTCGCATGCATTGTCTTGGGATATAATTTCTTGACACTCCGTTGGAATCGGTAATGTTGGGCAAACACATTCATAATCTGTACAAACTTCGCCGTTTAAACAATCGTCATCCGTTGTACAGGCCGGTGGCATCTCACAATGAACCCCTTCATATCCGTTTGTACAATCACAAACACCGTTGTTACATATTCCATGTGCGCCACAATCTATTCCCAAACATGGGTCTTCTGTGCCGGAACCACTGCCAGAACCACTGCCGCCGGCATCATCACAAATTGTCCCGTCCGTTCCAAAACAGAACTTCATTGCTAATCCGTCATTCGTCCCACAGATTGAGGTATCCCCTTCATAAGCCGCATTTCCGACCATTATCCGGTCTATGTCCGTCGGGTTCATCTTTAAAATCATTTCACAGACACGATATGTCACCCCCGTCGCTTCAACGTAATACGAAGCACCCGAATCCTTCTTCGTGACCATCGGGTAATAGGTGCCGGCCGGTAAATCCGGAAACGTAAATGTGTGACCGGCC
>CALGXF010000002.1 GCA_937935995.1 uncultured Alphaproteobacteria bacterium | reverse complement strand
CCGATTAGCGACAAGGTAACGGCGAATATCATGAGCCGGCCCATCGGGTGAGGCCAAAAGGCCGAATAAATCCCACCCCCGCAACCAAGGAAAATAAAAACGTCCGTCTGGGCGTTTTTTTTGTAATGGGAGCGCGGTGGGTTTGAAGCGCACGAAAAAGTGAGGTTCGACCGTCGTCGCAGGCGGGCGGAAGAACGCCGATTAGCGACAAGGTAACGGCGAATATCATGAGCCGGCCCATCGGGTGAGGCCCAAAAGGCCGAATAAATCCCACTCCCGCACCCCAGACACGCGATTCAAACCTTTTTAAAATTCACCTCACCTTGTTCAGGCAATCATGAGAATGCTGGTATCCCCTTTTGTTCTTTTAAACTTTACCCGGCGTTCCCTTCTTCAACAAATGTTTTTCGAAAAAATAAAATCAATATATTTTATTGTCATACTTGGGGAGTAGCCCCTACAAAATATTATTCACGGACATAGGCCGTGTATAAAACCGGCAAATAATGGTGCATTAATACTATTCGACGCAAAGCCTGATGCTGTGAGACGCTTTTAGGCGCCGCTTTCAATCCTTTTACCATTTTTAAAACCATCGGTCTTCGATCCAAAGGCGTTCCCGTTAATACTTGGTGCGTTCTGGAACTGTCAAAAATAACAGCGTGCATGGATTCTTTTTTCCCGTCTTCCTTTTGTCCGTCAACCGCCACTGTCGTCACATCTTTAACCCGAATAGCCGGAAATTCGGCACCTAAATCCAACAAAGTCAGAACAAAATCAACCTTCCCTTGACAAGCCGCCATGTATAAAATCAAATTCTTTTCGCTGTTTTGCCACGCGTATGTTTCTTCTTCGAATGACGGAACCGACCGAATATAAAATCGTTGATTGTATTTTTGAACAACAAATGAAGCCATTTCAACTCTCCTTTAAAAACATCCTAGCAAATCATGCCGGCTTCGTCAAACAAAACACCGGTTGAAATCCGATATAGCCTGCTCTATTTAAAAACAAGGGGGAAAATATGGAAAATTTTGACTATTACTTTTGGGTCGCATTTAAACTGGCAGCCGCTTTTTGCCTTATCTTGTTTTTCTTCCAATTCTCCGGAGCCAAACGTCAATTGGCGCAAATGACATCCATTGATTTAATCAGCAACTTTATTTTAGGCGGCATCCTAGGCGGATACCTCTATAACACAGATATTACTTTGTCCGGTTTTATCTTAATCGTTTCAGCTTACTTTTTAATCATTTATACGACCAGTTACTTAACCAACTCTACCGCTTGGGGACGAAAAATCATGGTCGGCGTTCCAACGATTGTCATCAATAACGGACAACTGGATATAGAAAAGCTTAAACGCATGAAAATGAGCATGACTGATTTTATGTCGCTTTTGCGCAACAAAGATATCCATTCACTCAAAGAAGTCAAATTAGCGCAAATCGAAATTGACGGACAGCTGACCATCGTTAAAAAATCAGATGAATACTTTGCTTTGTTGTTAATTGACAACGGCGTCATCAACGAAGAAAATTTACATCAAATCGGTAAAACAAAATCTTGGTTACTTCAACAGTTGAAAAAGCGCAAAATCAAAAAGGTAGAAGATGTTTTTTGCGCACAGTGGCTGAATAAAGACCTGTACATTATTTTGACGCACTAGATTTGCGCTCATAAATAAAAGGATAAAATGTTTTGCGATAAAATTGATTTAAAATCTTTTCATCCGGTTGGTAAGCAATCCATGAAACATCTGTGTTATCGGCATATTGCTGATTATAAATAAATCCCACACGTACAAATCGCGTTTTTTCGTCCAACAAAGCCTGATTTAAATCCGGCAAAGGGTATCGATGAAACAGCATATTATCCCAAAATGCTCCCCGACTTAACCCAAACCAATAGTATGAAACAGGTTGATGAAACGGAACAAGGAAAGAAGAAGAAAAACTCACGACCTGCTCATCCGGTTTCATGGCAGACAAGATATATGACATAGACTGATAAGATGAATATCCGTTTTCAAATCGCGGCGCAAAATAAAAACTGTTTTCAACGGCCAAAAAGCCGACAAAAAGAAAGCCAACCCAACGCCATTTATGAGACAAACATCTTTCCACAAAAAAGCCCCATGAAACAGCCAAAAACGGAACAATTGACAGATAATACACATGATAAGGCTTCGGAAAAGCAAACCACACGGCGAAATAAAGAATCGTCAACGTAAAGAAAAACCGATTGCGCCAACTTTCACTCCGGAAAGCCAAAATCACGGCCGCAATCAACCCGCCGCTCACATAAAGTTGGCAGGAAAAAGGAATGCTTTCTTCGTAATTTCGAAACCAAGCTTTGTTCAACAACCAATTGAGTTCAAAATAGTCGACAAGGCTGTTCGTCATCCACAAATAAAAAACGTAAGCTGCCGTACAAATCAGCGGCAAAACACTGGCCGCCCATACGGTTTTGAAGGAAACGCGTTTATCCCACAAAAGCACCAAAAACAATCCGCCGAGCGGAATAAAGAAAAGGATAATTTTCTGCAAAAAACAAAATGACAGGAAAAACAGGAAAAAGGAAATGCTTAAATCAAGCGTCCGTTGTTTTTCAAGGTATCTTAATAAAAACCAAATGCCGCCCAACATCATGCAAATCATGAAATGGTCCGGCCTGAAATCTGCGAACTCGGTCAGTGTTATATAGCTGACCATGTAAAAAAACAAACTTAAAAAAGAAACAGTCTTTCGACCGCTTAACGAGCGTGCAATCCCGTAAACCCATCCGCAGTTTACCACAAAAACGATTAAAGTCATCAATCGGGCGCCGTTAAAAGCCAACAAGCTCGGATTATCCCTTAAAAACGGTGCCGTCAAATACCACATCAACGGATGATGATGTTCAAAAAAGTCCCGGAAAGGAACCATTCCCTGCCCAATCATCCAAGAGGCTTGCATATGTTCCCATTCGTCTACCGTAATTCTGTATGAAAAGGCGCTGTATCCGTACATAAAGGCAAGAAACAGAACAAAAATGCCAATTAACCCCCAAAACAAAATGCCGAATAAATCAAGTTTGTTTTTCTTCATGATATTCTTGTTCCGTATTAATAGACCATATATTTTCTTTGTCCGTTACATGATGCACTATATTATCCACAACCGTCATTGCCGTCAAAACGGAGTGATCCATGTTGTTGTAACGATGCATGCCGTTGCGTCCCATCAGATATAAATTATCAAATTGATTCACATAGTTTTTAACCGTGTCAAACGAAGCATACGTTCCGAAATAAGCGGGATACGCTTTCGGTACTTTAAATGAGCACGCATCCAGAACAGCCTCTTTATCAATCAACCCGATTTGGGCAGCTTCCCGGATGCCCAGTTGAATGAAATCTGCATCCGTCATTTCCCACAATTCATCGCCTTCCCGGCAAAAATATTCTAACCCAATCCATACTGTATTTTCAAAATCATGAACCAAATACGGGCTCCAGTTATTGAAAATCTGAACGCGTCCCAGATGAACATCCTTTTCTTGAATATAAATCCATGTGTCATGGATAATGTTGTTCACGGTCTTATGCTTTGTTTTATTTTTCAGTTTAAGCCCTTTTAAAAGCAATCCGACAGTCCGAAAATCACGATACATCAAACCATTTGCAACGTCTTGAACGTTTTTCGGAACAGAAGCCCCCATTTTTTGAATTAATTCTTTCACGGGCATCGTTGACAAAACATAATCAGCCCGGATTGTTTGGCGAGAGCCGTCAGATTTTTGAACAACAACGCCCGTCACATACGCCCCGTCCGTCAAAACCTCGACAGCCTGCGTATTCAAATGAATTTCTCCGCCGTTTTCCTGAACGCGCTTGGCCACTTCCTGCCACAAATGTCCCGGCCCGTATTTCGGATAAATAAAAGCGTCAATTAAACTTGTTTCCGTATTTTTATTGTTTTTCAACCCTAAAACAGAGCGCATCATATCGGCCAAGATTTTACGAATGGAAATGCCTTTAACACGTTGAGCGCCCCATTCGGCCGAAATTTCGCTGCATCGAATTCCCCATAGTTTTTCCGTGTAATCTTTGAAAAAAGTCAAATACAATTCTTTGCCGAAACGATTGATAAAAAAGTCTTCCAAACTGTTTTCCGGCCGCTTATGCAACAACACTTTCGCATAAGACAAACAAATTTTCGTCATTTTGACGGGTCCTAAACCCAAAACGGTATTTAAGCTTAAAGAAACCGGATAATCAAAAAATCGACGCAAGTAGTAAATGCGTGAAAAGCGTTGGCGTTGCAACATAACACCGTCTTCTTTTTCGGGATCGGGCGCCTGCGGCAACGTTGATAAAGGAACATTGCGGTTTAAAATTAAATCATCTTTGCTCGGAGCGCCTTGAAGCGGTAAAATTTCTTCCCACCAATCCATGACTTTTTGGGATTTAGAGAAAAACCGATGCCCGCCCATATCCATTTTATTGTTCTTGTAATCCTGCGTCGCGCTGATACCGCCGATAAAAGACGCTTGTTCAATAACAATCGGATGAATATCCGTCTGTTTTAACAAAAAATGAGCCGCCGTTAATCCGGCCGGCCCCGCTCCGATGATTAAAGCCGTTTTCATGATAAAGCATCTCCCTTGACTTTAAATGAAAAATGTTTATGGAAAAGATAGGTTAAAACGGTGCTGGCGACAATATAAAATGCTTGCGATACATAAGCATTCAAGTGCAAGCCGTCAATAAACACAAATAACCAAGCCATGTTAAAAAACAATAACCAAATATAAACCGAAACCGCCTTTACATATTCTTTGAAAAAAGGCCCTGTTCCGCGAAAAACATAATAGCGCATCGTTATGAAAGAAAGCTGAACCGTTAAAATGTATTGCAAAACAACCGCCAACGCATAAAACCCATGCAGCAACCAATATAAAGTCACAAAAAGAGCATAGGCTACCACGGTATTAAATCCGCCGACCAATAAAAATCGAAATTTTTCAGGGATCTTGAACCAAATTTGTTCTGCCCACCGATAAAGTCTCAACATTTTTGCTTCCTTTTGCCATCACTATAGCAAAAGTACATATGAATGCAAGCAAAACTTATCGACGCATCCGACGAATAGCTTGAATTAACGCCGCCGCATCGGCGTATTTGTCAAAATGCATGTCAATTAACAAATGTGCCACCCGATGACATGTCGGACACAAAGTAATTAAGTCTTGCAATCCGACCTTTTTCCGTTTGGATAAAGAAAGCGGTTCTAAATGATGCGCTTCGACAATTTTTCCATCGCAACTGAACGAACAAGCCCGACAAGTATATCCGTCACGTTCTTTGCATGCCAAGACATTTGCCCGATTACGCGAATAAGCTAAAACCGTTTTTTCTTTTAACTCTCCTTCAATGTGATATCTGTCTTTGAACGGAATATCTTTGATTTCATGTTTCGTAAAATGTTCTCGTTCACGGCGTTTTTGTTTCAACGCCCAAACACCGCCGCCAATGCCGAAAACAGGATAATAAATCTCTTCCTTTCCCAGAAAAGCCGAAGACTCTTTGGCACGAAATTTAATTTCTTTTCGGATAATTTCTTTCGCTTTGGGCGGCCATGTGTCTTTACGAAGCGCGCGAATTCGACGGACTTGTTCATATATCTCTTGCAAAGAAGCCTGCCCGCCCAATTCAATCAAGGCATCCAATGTATCACTTGCCCAAGTATGCTTAACGGTTGGCATCGATTTTTTGCCCTTGAGCCCGCATCCGAATCATATCCTGAACCGTCAGTTCTTTCTTTTCGGTCATTTTACGCAAATACGACGCAACGTCACCCGGAACAAAGGTCAGTAAGCTCCGACAACTTTCACCGACATTATTCTTAATATCCAAATCAACCTTGCCAGTTTCCCATAATTCTTTGGCACTGGTGACGGGACCGCCGTTTTTCGATAAACCGGCACCTTGAATTAAATAGTACATCGGTGTATTTCCTTTTTCATCCTGTGCATTTAAATCAATGCCGGGAACAGAACATAAAACCTTCATAATATCCGCACCGCTGTGTTGACGTTTCGCAACAATGTGAATCGGCCGCGTTCCATGATCATCCCACACATTCGGATCAACGTCCGGCAGTTTTAACACTTCTTGCACCCAATGAATTTGTTTGGAAGCCGCTGCCTGATGTAACAACGTATAATGCTTGGCTTTACCGACAAAATGCGGCGACACACTGATATTCGGATTAGCGCCCTCCTTCACCAATTGAATACATTTCGTAAAGTGGCGTTCAAACGCTCTGTCGCGCCCTGTCGGAGCCATGTAAGCCCAGCCTTCTTCAAATTCGGACAACGCCTTTTGTAATTCATAATCTTTTGGCTTAACCGGCATTACCAACGTGAAATTTTTGGGTCGATGAGCCGCTTTGGATTGATGCATAACGGCAACTGCTTTTTGTTTGACTTTTTTGCCTTTTTCATTCAATTGATGTAACAACCCGTTCACCGTTATGGATTGTTTTGATTTGGAATGTTTACCGACTTCATGCGCCCCCAACGCTTCCAATTTTTGCGCAACCGGTGTTTGAATATCGCGTTTCGCGGCCAAAAGCGGAGATTGTTTATAGCGATTCCGGCGATCCAAATTCGCGCCGGCTTCTTTTAAAATATCAATCATTTTAACCTGCCCTGTTTCCATCGCAAAGTAAACAGGAGAAATCCCTTTTTGAGATTCAAATCGAATCGTCAACGGAAGTCCCGTCAGTTTTGACAGGTAATCCCCCGTGCGTTGTATAAACGTTTTCACATTGCTGACAAACCCGCGTGGCCGAATCCGTTTATTCAAATTAATTCCCGGCACTTTTACCAATTTTTTCAATGCCTCGACATTTTGCATGGCAATTGCTTGATAAAGCAACGTTTCCCCAGCCGCATTTTCCATATCCGGATGCGCGCCGAATGTAATGAATTCAATCGCTTTATCAAAGTAATCTGTATTCAATTTCTGCGGACGATAAATGGTTTTCCCTTCCATTAATTCCTTTAAGGCCGCATTCATCCGAATAATTCGTTCACGTTTGGAAATCATTTTTTCTTTTGTTTCTGGCATTTGGCAATCCCCTTTATCTGATTGATTTTAAGTATATCATATCCGGCATGAAATCTCAAGCAAAAAGACAAAAATAGTTGACAAAAACATCTTCTTTAAAGCACATTTTTTCGCATAAAAGAGTTGCTTTTCAAAACCGAACCTTATATCCTTGAAAACAGGGAAAATAAAAAGGGGCTGTTCATGAAGAAAAAAACGTCATTTTCCAAAGGTCTTCAAAAATGGATGGACGCGCGCAAAAGTGCCAAAGAAAGCAATGCTTCTTTTTTGCAAAAAGTCATTAAATCCAAAACGTTATATGAACCGTTTTTGGATTATATTTTAAATCACCCGAGAGAAAACAAAAAAAACTTCAAAGCGATATGTGACAGCTTTAAAACCCGAAAAGAGGCTTCTGCTTGGTTTTTAAATTACGGCGGATTCGGCCATACATACGGCAAATATCTTCTTAAAAAATGGGAACAAGCTCAAAAACCGGAAGATGTTATCAAATGGATGCCGAATTTTTCACCGTGGGCATTGGAAGAACGCTTTAACGGCATTCGCATCGGAACCGTTCCGCCGGACTTTGTTAATGAAGCGACTTTTTTGGATGTGTTAAGCGACATATTGCGCTCCGAAGCGGTGACCAATTACTTGGAAATTAAACGGTTGGAAGGCAAACCCGAAGAGTTCGCGGCCAAATATCCGGAAGTCAAAAAAATCGATATGTTCCAAATGGATGAACGCCGAGATTTTATTAAAAGCCTGTTGAGTAAATACTGCACCAAACCTTTTAAAATTCAAAAGGCTGACAAAACATATACGGTTACTTTCTTTTGCAATCCGTTTTCCAGCAAAATCGTTTTTAAAATCGATGTTCAAAACGGCGGAACCTACATTGTGAAAACATTGCCTTACAATTTTGTAAACATCTCCAGTGACCGCACACGCAAAGAACATGAAAATCAAGCTATTCGTGCGGATTCTCCGTTTTCCAATGCGATGCTGGAATTTTATTTAAAGTTGAACAAAAGCCCGCATGCACCAAATATTCTTTATTACAATTATCAATATGAAATTGCGCTTTACGGACAAGATACGGGCACGCTTTATACGTTCGATGATAAGCCCTATGCTCTGCGCGACTTTTATCAATTCAATACAAAAATGATGAAAGATGCCAACCTGTTGGGCGTTTATATCAATGATATTTCATATGGCAATTTTTTAATTCCCGAAAACGGCGGAAAACTAAAAATCATCGATATCGGGCATGCTTCGTATGCTAATCCGTTGACGCCGCCCGTTCCGGGATTGTGTATTACTTTAGGCAATTTATGCGGACGCGAATACCTTCCCCACTTCGGCGTTTTCAGCTTATAGGAGACGAAAATGGAAAGAGAAAGACGATTTGAAGAACGATTAAAATTGTATCCGAAAGATGCAAAATATTTAAAAGAACTGGCCAAAAACCTTAAAATTCCGCCTCAAAACTTAAACAAGCTGTTTTCCATTATGGGGGAACAGGAATTGGTTTATTACCTAAAGCAAGCTGAATATGATAATTTTTTAGGCAACTCCCCTTTCCGCGTCAATCTGCATACGCATACGTCTGCTTCTGACGGAACGGTTGCTCCGAAAGATTATTTAGATGCGGTTTTGCAATACATGCAAAACAATAACATTTTAAAAATGATTGTGGCCATTACGGATCATGATACGTTAGATGCGATTCCCATTATTTTAAAACGGCTAGTCAAAGAGCCTGAAAAATACCACGACATCCGATTGGTTTTAGGATGCGAGCTCAGCACAGCCTATACAGATAATGATGCCAACTGCCCGGTTGATTTTGAAATTTTATATTATGGGTTAAATCCGTTTGACAAAACGTTGCAAAACATGTTGAAAACGTTAAGGGAAAACCGATTGAAAGCCTTACCCGTTATTTTAAACGCGTTGAAACAAAAATATCCTTGGGCTGAGTTTGACTTAACAGAGTTGACAAATAATCGGGCCAATTTAAGCAAAGGATTAGGATGCAATCTGCCCTACGACGTGTACGAATACGCCAAAGGGAAAATAAATGATCCGTCCAAAAATGAAGAACTTCGGCATTATATTTTTAATATCGGCGGCCCGAATGCAGAAGATACTTCTCTAAAAACGCTTAATCTTGTAACGGATTTATTGGACGGATACCACCAATCCAAAACAGGTTTTTTAAGTGTCGCTCATCCGGCGCGCATTGATTTAAATCACAAGCTGACCGATGAATTCATGTGGAATACCAAAGCCGGCGGTCAGGATCCCGGCCGCGCTCTTTTATCGGAGCTGCTGCGGTTTGTCCGTTCCGGCGGCGTTCAAGGCATGGAAATTTATTACGGTAACTACAATCCGACCTTGAAAGCTGCTTTTAACAACGTCCGTTTCTTCAACAATCTGAACGGAGAAACCGAACAATGGATGCAAAATATCTTGCGATTTGCGGACACGTACCACATGATAAAAACAGGCGGCAACGATAATCATGGTATTGATTTTGGACCCAACGGATGAAGGCTCTTTTAAACGCTTGGCAGGAAGCAAAACCGCTTTTACAAAAAGGATATGAAGCCCTCGGCAAAGAAATGACGATGGGCATGCCGGGGCCATGCATGCCGGCGGTTTCGGAAAACCAAAATACGGGTATCGGTTCTCCGTATGGAAAAGGGGCTCAAAAACTGGCTGATTTTTTTAACGGCGCTGTTCATAAAATCTTATTGGGGCCCGGCGGTAAAACAAATAAAGAAACACGCTATTCGCCTTATTTTTCGGAAAAAGCACATAATCCTTTTTTCATTCCGTTGGAAGCGTTGGAAGAGCGCAAACTGATTTCATCCAAAACTTTAGAAAGAATCTATAACTTACCGAAACAAAATGATAAAATTGATTTCAATCAAGTTGAAAAATCATATCGGCTTGCTCTGAAAGAAGCTTATAAAACGGCTCAAAGTCTTTTATCTTTTGACGCATTTTTGGAAATTTTAGCCGAGGATTTTTTAACCTGTCGCCCCATGCCCTACATCGGTGATTTGCAGGTTCAAATCCCGCATTCCGTTTATCAAAAACACCCGACTTATTTTTTAAAAGATTTTACCTTGGGGTCTCCGCCGGATGCTTTTTCCAATCAAGCACGTAATTGGCATTTTAAAACATGGGTTCCTGATTTACTCTTGACAAAAGACGGAAAAGTCGGGCCGGCCGGACGGGTTCTTTTTGATTTAATCAGCGATACCATGCAAGACAATCCCGGCGGTTTGCGAATAGACCATTACATCGGCTTTGTCAATCCCTATGTCATTTACAAAGATGGCACATTGCCGAATGGCCGGCTTTACAGTTCTCCGGAGCATCCGATTTTAAAACACTACACAAAATGGACATTGGATGAATTTGCCGACATAACGCGTAGCATTTTGTTAAAAGCTGCGGCTCATAACGGATTGGCGCTTAACCAAATTTATCCGGAAGACATCGGTTGCCGCCCCAAAGAATTAGATCCGGTGATGGATGCTTGCGGTTTAGGACGGTTATTGGTGTCTCAATTCGTGGACATTTGGAATGACGGGCATATGTATCGGCTGAAAAATGCGCGACCAAATAATGTGGCCACATTAGACACCCACGACACCATGTCTATTCAACAATTTTACTTGAATATGGATGAAGGCATGCGGTACCAACATGCCGTTAAATTGGCTCAAGATTTACGGTTTACCTATTGGGACGGCCTTAAAGATCCCAAACAACTCATTCGCATGAAATGGGCCGAATTACTGATGTGTCCGGCCGAACGTGTGCAAGCTTTTTTCACCAGCTTCACCGGCCAACCCGGACGCTACAATGAACCCGGCAACCCGGATAAATGGACTTTACGATGCGATACGGATTTTGAACGATTGTATTTCAAAAACATGGCGCAAGGGTGGGCTTACAATCCGTTCGATGCGATTGCTCTGGCTATTTTTGCCAGAGGAGATGCTTTTTACGGTTACCACGCTGATTTGGTACGCCGATTGCATGAAGCCGAAGATGTTATTTTAACTTTAGCCGGCCGTCTTTAAAAATCTGTACGACACTTCGTAAACAAGTCCAAATTTGCGTCATAAACAGGAACTTGAATCCCCGCCAATCCCAACAAAGAATGGAAAATATAATCATGCGACACCCGAGACTTGGTTTGCGCCTGTAAACACGCCCGGTTCAAGTGCAACGCCTTTAATGAGCTCTCCGGCATCCAAATAAAAAACGGCACTTCTTTTTGGACATCCGGCGCTGTTTTAAACGGCAACCCGTGCAAATAATGGCCGTCTTCTCCCAAAGATTCTCCATGATCGGATGTAAAGAATAAAACAGGATTGTAGTGTTCTTTCAAAGAATCCAATTTTTTAATCAGTTCCGCCAATGTAAAACTCGTGTAATGAACCGTATTGTCATACGCATTTACCAACTCTTCGTAACGGCACTTTTTCAAATCATTGTGTGTACAAACCGGTGCATATTTTTCAAATTCTTTCGGATAACGTTTGTAATACAAAGGCCCATGACTGCCGCGCTGGTGCAAAACAAAGAAAGCATCTTTTTCAATTGAAGGAATCTCTTCTGCAAAAGCATCGACTAAATTAATATCATAACAATCCCGCCCGGAACAGGTTACCCGCGCCTCAATTTTCCGGCACAATCCTTTACAGGCAGATCCGTTTTCAATCCATGTTACTTGATAACCGTTTTGATTTAATACATCCAAAACGCTGTCCGTGTATGATGCCGCCCGTTCTTTAAATGTATGCCGCGTGTAATGCAAAAAAACGCAAGGCACGGAAATCCGCGTTGTCGTCCACGTCGAATGCGTCTTTTTAAAAACAATCATGTCCTTTTCAAAGGGGCGCAAGTACGCATTTGTATCCCGATGATATCCGCTTAATGAAAAATTCGCATCCCGAGCCGTTTCTCCCATCACGAAAACGAACAAATTCTTTTTACCGTCTTGTTCCCAATAACGACTCACAACCGGATTTTCATTGACTTGAACGACTTCGATTTTTTCAATGTAAGCAATGTAAACCGCACAAGCAATCGAATAAATATAACTGCTCGGCAACAAAACGTAGCGCAACGAAAAATGCTCCCGCATGTAATTTTTCAAAGCTTCCCGATGAGATAAAGCGCCGCCGGCAATGAAGCACAAGATACATGCAATTAAAACACACCGTTTTACGCTTTCCCGAACAAAGGGCGCATAAACAATTTTTGTTTTAATCATCAATAAAACCGGCAACAGCCCCCAAATGAGCACATACCAAAATAATTTCCAGCTCAATAAATCGGCCGTTTCGCCTTTATCCGTATCCAGAACAGCCAATATCATGACTTTATCAATGATAATGTGGTAAGTCATGATAAAATAAAGCGAAACAGCATTTCCCAAAAAAGTAATGCCGAGCAAAATTTTACCGATATTCGGCCACAAAATAATCGTATAAACTCCCCAAAAAGCCAAAAACGTCAGGCCGGCCGTCATTCCGAAATGAACCGGCGTCACATTTGTTTCGTAAATTGCCTTTAGAAAAGGATAATTATAAACAAACGTACTGAACAATGCCGTCACTGCACAAAAAGAAACAGATGACATTGAAAACCAGAACTTTTGTTTCAAAAACGAAATAAAATGCCGATACATTTCCGACTCCCTCATAAAATGGTAGTCAGTATACAAGAATAAAGATAAATAGCAAGCTCAATTCATACGCCAAGTCGAAATAAACTGTTATCTCATCCTTAAAATAAACTTTATCCGATTTATCTGGCTGATGGACATTTCATAAACATATCCCAATCCCAAAACGACCTCTCCTTTGACGGGATTTTTCAATGTTTCAATATCATCAATGTCATCGAATGAAGCCTGAATCTGCCACGTTTTTAATTGTTCCAAGACATCATTAACAGTCCAATCCATTTCCGTTCTGCGGTTAAAAAATGGTTCGCTCATCGCCTTATATAGCTTTTCCCGTTTACCGATGACAGGATACAGTCTTTGCGTGTTTTCTTCCATCATGAACGGCCTCCCCGCCGATTAACGGCAATTGAAATCGGTTCTTTGTAAAAACGCATTAATTTTAAAAAGCCTTCCAAATCATACCCTTTTTCAGACAAAAACCGACCGATTTCCATACAATCGATTTCATTCACGCTTAATCCCGTATGTTTGGATACATCTTTTAACGACAACCGGCGTCCGACGCGCAAGCGATGTAAATCCATTCCTGTTTTTTTGGATTCTTCCTCGTTAAAACAAGCAGCCGGCAGGACCATGATTTCATTGATAAGTTTTTCAGACATATCATTTTTCCTTCCACTCAGGTTAAACAAAACCCACCGAAAACGAATTTTCAGGTGGGCGGATGTTTACAACCGAGCAAAGACCGGCGCAGTTTATTCAACATATTCACTGCCATCCGCCCGTAAAAGGTCGGAAATAAGCCAAGGCTGTCATGCCTCAACCTTATTCTTTGCAAGGGTTGTAACGCCCATTGAATGGATTACTTGCCATCCACAAGAGGAGAATACTCTCCCGGCTTACGGCAGTCAAGGAAAAAAGGAAAAATGACTGCCTTGTACATATTTCGGCCGAGCACCGAAACTCTACAAGAAAGACCAATCATTCAAGATCGGCAGCATGACTTTCTTATAGAACCGAAGTGAAAGCGAACTTCGGCTGTACATACCAGTTTAGTATACACTATTAAAATAATATTTCAATAAATTTATAATAAATTATCAATTTTTTTCATGTTTTGGCTTTAATCGACTGTTTTTAACGCTTGAATCGGTCGATTCTGTGCTTTCGGTTAGGGCCGGATTCATTTAGTCCGATCGGATAAACTTTCCGGATCAAACGTTTCTTTTAAAACAAAAATCAATTGAGCCACTGCTGCTTTGGCCGGGCATGTTTGTGCGATACCGTCCAGCATCATGAAGTCATGAATTGTTCCTTTGTAACGGACAGCAAGAACCGGAATGCCTGCTTGCATCAATTTATCTGCGTACGCTTCTCCTTCGTCGCGCAGCACGTCATTTTCATCCGTAAGGACAAAAGCTGGTGGCAGTCCACGTAGTTGTTCTATTGTTGCATTTATCGGCGAAGCAAACACGTCCTGACGTTTTGTTTTGTCCGGCAGATACGCATCCCAAAAGTATTCCATTGCTTTTTTCGTCAACCAAGGCCCGTCTGCAAAAGCTTTGTAAGAAGGCGAATCCATACCGGCGTCCGTCACAGGGTACAGCAAAACTTGCTTTTTCAAAGACGGCCCTTTTCTTTCTTTGCACATCATGGAAATAACGGCCGCCATATTTCCGCCGACAGAATCACCCGCGACGACGACTTTATCCGGGTCTATAAAATATTGCTTAGCCTGTTCGACAACATGTTTTAAGGCTGCATAATCTTCTTCCAATATATCCGGATACTGCCCTTGCGGAGACGCTGTGTAATTGACAAACATAACGGCAGCATTTGTGCCTATGCAAATTTCACGCATCAACCGTTCATGCGTTCTTTTGTTGCCCATCACCCAGCCACCGCCATGGTAATATACGACAAGCGGTAAAATATGCCGATTTCCTTTGGGGCGATAAAATCGCACATCGACAGATTTATCCTCTGATACCGGCAAAACGACGTCTTCGATATCACAGTCTAATCCCGGCGGCAAATCCGTTTGTGTTTGAGCACCCAATAAAACATCTCGTGCCTCTTCATAACTCAAAGTATACAAAGGCGGTGCTTTTTTCCGGGCCAGTTCGTCTAAAAACAATTTTGTTTTTGCTGTTAAATGCGGATTTTGTGAAGTCGGTTGCTGATACATATTTCTCTCCTTTTCCTATAGAAGAGATAAAGCCAAAATTCACCGGTATCAACCCATCTAAAAGAATAGCATTGAAAAAAACAAAGCGTTGTCCTGTTCGGAAACAGCTCTTAAATTACAAACTATTTAATTATTTTATTGACTTGTGTATTTAATTTTATCAAAATAATTGTATATCTCCATTCTAGGGAATAGTCTTCTCATGAAAAAATATTTATTTGCATTATGCGTCGGATTATTGGGAATTTTTTCTCTTCCAGCTTTAGGATGGAATCTTTACGAACTCATGGAAGAAAAATACCAAAGTGATGCCGATATTGCGAGAGCCCATCATTTTAATTATTATATTCAATTATTAGAAGAATACAAAACAAAAAAAGGATATTATCCGTTTCAAAATCAGAATAAAGGTATTTTAAATACACTTGGCGTTTCAATAATGACACAGGAACAAGAAAATCATTCCGGCAAGTCTTATTTTGGAATATCCAAACAGGCTTTTTTTCAAGAATTAAGTTCTGTATTGGGTAGAAATATAGAAGAAAAGTACGACCCACAGCGTATTTCTACCGGTTGTCCTACAGCATATATGTATTTTGTCGACAATAGTAATAATTCAATTCAATTTATGGCTTTTTTACGCCATCCGAACGATTTAACACACAAATACGGAAATATAAAAAATTGTTATTCTCTCGTTTACAGCAATATCCAAGATGAAAAGAAACAGTTTTTTTCTTACGAAACAATTCAGAAAAACAATCAATTTAAGGAATTATTATCTAATCCCATTCACAAACGCTTCCAATTTCTAGACGAGCAGCACAAATTTGATTCTGTTGTTGGATCTTTATATAAAAAGACAGGAATTCCAGATGGATTTTATGATGCAATTAATAGAAACGAT
Source organism: uncultured Alphaproteobacteria bacterium (assembly GCA_937935995.1). GTDB lineage: Bacteria > Pseudomonadota > Alphaproteobacteria > CAAHEQ01 > UBA3637 > CALXXA01. The sequence continues at coordinate 39,482 of CALGXF010000002.1, read as the reverse complement.
ATCTCTTACATCAAACAAGAATTAAAAGAACACCGATACAATTTAAACACGCCATATGAAGAAGCCAAAATGAATCAACCCTACCTTCCACTCAAACCTTTATATTGGGCTGCACGGAGAGGCTATATTGAAATTGCAGAACTCCTTTTAAATGCAGGAGCTGATATAAATGGATTAGATGGTTTCCATGATACAGCCCTCATTACTGCATTGGAAAATGGACACACAGATATGGTAAAGTTTTTAGTTGAAAAAGGAGCTGATGTAAATATCCCTACTTCATTTGGAGTTACGCCTTTTGCCGGAGCGTGTGCTCATGAAACACCGGAATTGATTAAGCTGATGCTTGATCACGGTGGAAATCCAGAAAAAGCTTTTCCTTGTACGGTAGACGATTGTGTGGGTGAATATAATAAAACGCCATTAGAATTTGCTTCAATGAACAAAACATATTCTAAGGAGATTACTGATTTGTTAAATCAAGCAATAAAAAATAGTCATATTGGGAATAAATAAAGAATATCGTTTTAGCTGAAATGAAAAAAATGTTCCCGGAAAAGAAGCATTAAAAACAAAGGCTTTTTTTAAATCAGGAGTTTGTAAATAACTCATTTTACCTTTAAGCGTTTGAACTCTTATCAATAATAAAAAATCGCAGGTTTCCAGAAGTCCTGATGAACCGGAGTGGCGGGATTTATTTGTTTTGCTCACCCTGACGGGCTATCTCGTCCTGCTCGACATTATCTCGTCACTTCTTCAGCGTTCTGACGCACGCCGGCAATTGCGGTCGACCCCACTTTTTGTAGGTTCAATCCCCGCAGACATAATAAAAAAGGATGACACATGGTCACCCTTTTTATTGGCGGAGTGGCGGGATTTATTCGCGCGTTTACGCGCTCACCTCTAACGGGGCCGCCTTCGGCGTTAGCTCGCTTTTTAGGCTTTGCCTACCGGCACGCTCTCGCGCACCTAAAATCTTCGCTCGAACCCACTTTCTCCGTGGGTTCAATTCCCGCAGACATAATAAAAAAAGGATGACACATGGTCACCCTTTTTTATTGGTCGGAGTGGCGGGATTTGAACTCCAAACTCTACGAAATAACTATTTGATTTTATTGAATTATTTAGAATTTTCGAAAAATAACACCCTCTTGTTTCGAAAATTAACTTTTATTTATCTTTCTTTTAACGAACCATTTCTGTTCATTACGTTCAGAAATTTTACCCTTATTGAAACTGAACATAGAACAAAAATCCCACCACATACAGCCAGCTCAAAAACAGCTTATATTTTATTATTGCAGAAAAAGAGTAGAGATAATGCAAAAAAAACACTTGATATAAACAAAAAAAATGTTTATGTTATAATAACATTGAGAAGAGGTATTCAAATGTTATCCTACTTAAAAATCAAAAACTTTAAGTCTATTCTTGATTTAACGTTAGATTTATCCTTTGCCGAAGGAAAAGCACCAAATGGTTATCAAGCTTCAGACAACCTTATTTTTATTGGAGCTGGGAAAAATCGTTTTATACCAACCCTTGCTCTATACGGAGCAAATGCATCAGGAAAAACGAATATACTAGAGGCTCTTTTCGTCTTTCTATCTGTTATACGACACGGCATCAAGGGGCTTTACAAGCCTAACAAACTGAATGATAGATATGATTACTCACTTTTTGAGTTAGGTATTTTTATAGATGGTAAAAAATACACGTATGTAATTAAATATAACGCATCCAGCATTATATTTGAGAGCCTATACAAGGGATTTAATAATGACAAAGAGTCTATTTTTGAAATCAACAATACAGAATGCTCTTTTGATCAAATTACTACTAAGGAATACACCTATCAACGCTTGAAAGAGATATACAAGGTAGAATGTCTAAATGAAAAAAATAATCAGTTGCAACCATTTTTGATGCGTATGGCAAAAAATTATACAGGGCTAAACAAAAATATTACTTCTGTTTGGCATTATCTTGTTGACAAGGTAGAATTATATGGATTTAACAGTGTTCCTTTGCCGATGGGTATGACTAAATTAGCAAAATCAGATTCTATGGAAGCGATAACGGAAGCGTTTGATAAAATCACAACGATTTTAAGGAAGTTGGATCTTGATATTACTAAAATGACAATAGACAGACAAATAGAACAAATAGATAATAATGTTCCCATACAAAGAGATGCTGAGACAATATTCGGCCATTATGATAATGTACTCATTAAAGATAAAATCTATTCATATCACTTAGACTACAATGGAAAAGAAGTCCGATTTAATTTTTTGGAAGAATCGGAAGGGACACAAACTGTCGCAGGTTTACTGGGTCTCTTTTTATCGGCATTGGAGGAAGGTAAAATTCTCTTTATTGATGAACTTGAGAAATCTTTACATCCCTTGATATTGATTGAAATAATCCGTCTGTTCAAAGATAAGTCTTATAATAAAACCAATGCACAATTAGTGTTTACAGCACATAATCCGTATATACTGGACAATGATTTAATGCGTGTTTCAGAAATCGGTATTGTCAATAAAACGACAAAGAATGGTTCTACTATTCAACGGCTCTCTGATTTTGACGGAATTAGGAATGTTTTTAATTTCAGAAAACAATACTTAGAAGGTTTGTTTTCTGGTATTCCTTACCCATATATTTAGGAAGCTCACTAATGCCATTACCCAAAAAAAATTATCTAGTTGTATGCGAGGGAAAATCAGAATTAGTTTATATTCAGGAACTCAACCGTTTTTTGGATGATAATAATTATAATTTTACGCTTATTCCTAAAATGGTGGGTTGCGGACATTATACAGAAGTTATAAGAAAATACAAAAAAGTAAAGGAAAGTAATAAAAAAGCAGATATTATTATCTGGGTAGATAAAGATACCTATTTCCGTAACGATAAGAATGATAAAGACAAATATGCCCGAAAATCAAATAAAATACCTGACTTTTATTTCAGCACTCAAAACTTTGAAGACTTTTTGGTTCTCCATTTAGATACGAAAATTTTAAACGATTGGATGAATATTTGTTTTCAAAGGAATCACCATAAAATACCGATGAAAAAAGATACCTATTTACCTCTATTTCAGCAACACTTATTTCCAAATTACAATAAAGGAAATTTACCTTTTGAAATAACAGCCGAACTTTTAAAATGCCTATTCAAAAACAACAAAGATAACCGAGTTTTTTTTAAATGTCAGTTTGCATCGTTCATTAAAGAAAAAATGGATAAATATTCCCCTTAATACTAATTATTTTTTTAGATTCAATACCTCTTCATTAAACAACCATCCTATTTCATAATCCTACCGCCGTCTCAATAACCACCCCAATCCAACAATGACCAAAAACAGCGCCACAATCACCATTTCCCGCGTGGTAATGCGTTCTTCCAACACTGCTTTTTCCGTCTGACATGAAAGCCCGATGCTTTCAATTTGTCCGCCAATGCTTGTCACCTGCCGGTTAATAGCTTCCAAATTAGCCAAAAACACATCCGTTTTACATTCGGATGGTGTTTGTTGTTCGATTTTTTTGACTGCCTCTTGAACCGCCGCCACTTCCCGCTGCGTATTTTCAACAATCGCTTGACTGGGCGCTTCGACGGCGCAACCAGCCAAAAACATCCCGATTATTAAAACAAGAGCTTTCATCCGACCACCCCGGTTTTCATGATTTTAGCCAATTTTTTGGCACGACTTTTGACTTGACCGGCCCAACGGCTGTCTAACATCTCGGCTGCTGCAACCGAATATGCACCATTGTTCAGGGCTAACAGCATTTTTTTAAATCCCATCAGCCGAGCCGCGCCTAAATTGAACATCATCGAAATCAGCACATACTGCCGCGCTTCATTTAAATCCGCCCAACAATCAATCCGTTTCATGCATTCATCCCGTGCGATTTGAATGTCTTCTGCCAACCATGCACCCGCTTGCTGTAATGAAACCGTTCCGCAATCCGATTTCATCAAATGCCCGACCCCGCATGTCCAATTGCCACACGTATCTTGATAAGCCGTTAACCGTAAGCCTTCTTCGGCCATCAATTCTTCTTCAATATTCATTTTTTCTCCTTTCAGACACAAAAAAACACTCCTTTTGACGGAGTGTTACAGCAGAAACAACAAACAAAAGCATAAAGTAAATCTTAAAATTACTTTATGCAAATGCCTTTGTGTAAAGTTTATTGTATAACAAACACCTATTTAAACAAAAACGTTCCGACTTCGCCGACAGATACACCAAAAGCGGCACACAACAATGTCATCAAAATATAAATAAAAACTTTGTTGGATAACACTTCTTTGATGGTGCCGCTGACAGAGACGCGTTTGCCAACCAATTCCAGGACACGCTCTAACTTTTCATCCAAACCATCTACTTTCTGTTCGATGGTTTCCACCTTTTGTTCTATCTTTGTCATGCGTTCATCCATTTGTTCAAAATCCCGACATTGTTCTTCATGTAATAATAAAGCGGCCTTTGACAGACCGCCTCGTTTTGTTTGCCCTTTAATCATATCCAATGCCACACGCTGTTTACACATCCGTCTCTCCTTCTTTCGGATATTTGGCTTTGACGGCCAAACAAGCCGCCACATAGGCGGAAAGTTGTTCTTGCCCGGCGGCGACTAACGTTTCATCACCGGAATTGATTTTAACCTGAGCATCCAAAAAATCAGCTATGTTCGGGTATTCCGCAGCCCGTTTTTCGGCATACGTCCGATTATCAGGCATCTTTTGCAAAACAGGTGCTCCCGTTTCATCCGGCACAATTTGCTTGCCGTTTTGTTGGCCGGCCATCAAAGCCTTCCACGTTTCTTCCGTTATTTCAACGGCATTCAAACATTTATCCGCCCTTTGAAAAAATCCGTAACTGCCGTCTACTTTGTGTTGTCCGTAATACATTTTCTTTCTCCTTTCCTATATGCCAATTGCAATTAAATTAACAACCGAATGTTTTGTACTGTCGCCTAAGTTATTATCTGTCACTGTAATGGATGAAAGCGTTTTGTTTGTCACAACCACCGATCCGTTTGAAACAATATAAGCAAAATAGTCAAAGGCCACCGGAAATGTCCATGTAAAGCTATTCGCACTTGACGTAATTTCAGCAATTTGAATTTTAAACTTGTCCGTCAAACTGCCGTATGGAATAGACAAACATCCACCGCCGTAATTTTCAGGCGCGTATAACCATGACATACCTAACTGGCTAATAATGCTCCCATCCGTCGATATGTCGACAGCGTACAATTCATTATCTACCGGCGTTTCTATCCCGTCATATTGTGTTTTCGTCAGTAAATTGACATTTGCTAAAGTCGTTGTTGTATTTGTCATGTTGCCTCCTTAATAATATTTTCGGATTATTTCCATTGTTGTATAATCATCCGGTGTTCCCGGAACAATTTCGCCTGTTTGAGTCGTTTCGGTAAAATCGTATTGTGTTTGTCTGCTATTGTATTCTGGGATACCTTCGAAATAAATTTTTGCACCTCCATCTTCAACGAGTGAAATGGTATATTGTGCGCGCGGTGAGGGTATCACCAAAGAAGTTCCATCGTACCCGACAAAATCGTATCTGGATGTTGGGTTTGTATCGGAGCCCCAATGAATGTATCCCCAATAGGTTCCCGGTTCCGTAATCTCTTGTTCAAAATAATAACGAATGGCGTTGCCGTAAAAGCCGTGCTGATAACAATAATATGATTGTGTCGTACTTTCATCCAACTGTTTCCAATATGTTACAGTTTTTCGACATGGTATAAATCTTTTATATTCACCGGCTGTCGTTTTTCGAGTAAAAGCGTAATATTTGTAAGAATTAATAGTTTTTGTGTCATAATCATCCGCAGTTGATTCGATCGTTTGGGTGTCAGTCAAATCATGGGAGGCATCTTTGGTATAGATAAATTGTCCAGATTTAAACTGACACGTTACCGTTCCATCGTCGTTGATAGCAGTAATTGTAAAAAGCGTATTGGTCATGAATTGCGAAGTTGACGTCAGTGGTTGATCCGTGCTTGTATTATAAGATGGGTAATCATCGACTGCATACGGCACTTTTAAATAGACATAGGCCGGTGCATTCCCCTCGAGTGCCTGTGGATTTGCAAAGCATTCGTAAGTCGTCGTCACTGTTTTATAATATTTGTATACAGGCCGTACAAACATTCAATCACCCCCAATAAGTCAATGTTGTTGACGGCGGAACATCTGCCCAGTTGGCCGCCTCTCCGTCCGTCGTCAAAACCTTACCCGCATTGCCGGTTTGGGAAGGCAAAGCATTTGTTAATCGGCCGGCGGGAATAGTTCCATCCGCTTGTAGCAAACAATAATTGGTTTCGGCATTTTTGAAACCGACATTTAATGTTGTCGCCGTGGCATTTGTGCCAGAACCAATTTGAATAGCATCTTGAGCACTGGCCACCGCACCTCGCCCAATGGCAACAGCCCCGGAACCCGTTGCGCGCGTCCCTTCGCCATAAGCCGTGGCAGACATTCCCGTTGCCTGCGAATCATATCCGATGGATGTGCAATAAGAGTTGCTCGCTTTTGCGTTATACCCCAATGCGACAGTGTTTCTTGACGCGGCCGAACCAACCCCAATGTTAATACTGCCGGCCATAACTGCTAATGTCGACGCCGTCCCCATCAATGTCAAAGCATACTGTGCCGTTGCGATATTTTGCACCAAATTATCCGGCTTGTTTTTGATGAAATCTTTTTGAGTACTATCAGTTTGATTCCAATCCGGTTGAACTTGGCCAGCGGCAGCTTGTCCGGCCCAATATTGCGCAGACCCGGCCGGATATTGTTCAAGTGTTCCAGTTGCGGCATATTCTGCCAATGTCGCCGAGTTAGCTGCTGCTAAAGCACTGTCTGCCGCTGCTTGTGCTTTTGTACTGGCTGCTGCCATGGATCCTGCCGCTGACGAGGCGGATGTAGCGGCTTCTCCTGCCTTACTACTCGCCGTACTGGCAGATGCTGTCGCTTCACCAGCTGCTTGTGTTGCAATCCCTGCCTGTGTTGTTGCGGTACTGGCAGAATCGGCCGCATTGCTTTCACTGTCTGCTGCAGCCTCTGCTTTTGCTGTGGCTGTTGCAGCACTTGCCGTGGCACTTGATGCACTACTTGCCGCCTCTCCCGCTTTTGCAGTCGCAATCCCTGCCTGCGTCGTGGCTGTTTGGGCTGCAAGTTCAGCAGAATCGACTTCGGCATCAATTAAAGCCTTTTTACTTGTATAATTGTCGTTAAAATCGGATGTCTTGTTGGCAGCATTTTCATTAAAAGCTGTTGTTTTTGCGAGGGCATTATTGTTAAAATCAGTCGTCTTTGATGCTGCATTTGTATCAAAAGCATCTGAAATTGATTGAGCTCTATTTGCTTGTTCTAAAGCCGTTGCTGCACTATTTGCAGCACTTTGTGCATTTTGTGATGTCGCATCAACTTTTGAGAAAAAATCGTCTAAAAATTCATCTCGATCTTGTCCCAAAGGCACATCAACCGCCTGATCCACATCACGCCGTAATTGTTGAATTTGTTGGGTCATCAAATCAAGTTCGGTGTTTAATGTATCCGCAAGGAAATCACCGCTTTGCTGAAAATCACTGGTTCTTTCTTCGGGGACATTTTGAATAAGATTATAGGTATAACCTTGAAGAGCCCCGTTCGGATACGACGCCGTCGTTAATGTGATTGTACCGCCTGTTTGTTGGCCAACACCTTGAACCGTGTAATCCGTTTCCAAAATTAACTCTTTACTTGTCCCCTGCAAATCAATTTCTTCTACCTTAATATGCGTTGATGAAAAAAGAGGGAACCCGAAATCCAGTTCCCTCTCTGTCCCTGTTGCCAGTACTTGCGTATAGGCTTTATTCTTTAAAATTTTGATTTCACTCATTGATTACTCCTTTACACCGATTGCCTCATTCAAGCCTTTTTCAAACAAATCGAACAAATGTCGAACACCCATTAAATTTTGGAAAGGGATCATTCGTCGCATCGCACGTGTATCCGATTCCTGCCAAGTTCCGTTTGACGCATTTGACACAACACGCGCCAAATCTTCCCCTAATCCGACCGATGGTCCCAGTAACGCACCGGCAACATTTCGGGAAGCATATCGACTATTTGAACCGCCGGTTAAACGAGACAGCCCGATTTTATTGCCGCTTGCTTTTTCAAGCGTGTTGTTGACATCAAACAACCACCCCGTTAAACCGGATCGATCAACGGCATTAACAATCCAATCGGCCGGATCATCCGTCAATCGATCGGCCGGTGTTTTTAACCAATGAACCAACATGCCTAAACCGATTAAACTGATAAGGCCGCTTAATGTTTCAGCATCACGCCGTTGTAACCCGGATAACATCAACCGTTGTGATGCGGCAAAAGCAAACGAACGAAATTGACCGATTAAACTGCCGGCCGGTGTGCTCATCCACAGGGGTTTATCTTGTCCGGGCGTGATGATGATTCTATCGACTTCCTTATTTAAAGCGGATCGATAAATTCGAACAGCTTCTTTATCATCCCACAATTGTGTTCTTGGTAAAAACACACCATCGTCGATTTGTCCGTATTTTTGAAACTGTTTTGAAATGCGCGTGGCCATCGGTTCATCTATTCCCATCCGTGCCAAGTTTTTTATTTCTTTAGCGGAAATTTTACCATTTGACCAACCATCACACGCCCGTAACATACGTGTTTGAGTCATCATGCCGGCAAACTGCTTCATGCTTGTATTCCAATAAGAAATCAAAGACACTTTTCCCATTTTATCCGACAAATAATCCATGCTTCTTTCAAATCGGCTCAACCGGCCAAAAGGCGTTAAAATATCGGCAATTTGCATCTGGCGGCTGTCTAAAATCAAATCCAACGCCGTTCCGGCCAATTTTGTTTCTTTTCCGGCCAACCGAACGGCTTTCAAGTTCTTGATAAGAGGCAATAAACCATCTCGCATTGTCCGCATAAAGCCGTGTGTAAAAATCAATCCGCCCATATCCGTTAAAGAAGAAAGCGTCATCCCCCCCAATTGCCGAACATAGTTCCAATTTTTAAGTGTTCGCGCGCCACGATAAAAGAAATTATTCGGATCATTCGGTAATCCGTATGTCCCTCGGATTCTATCACGCATAGCTGCTAAATCTTTCAAATCTCGCTTGCGTGCTTTTTCCAATGCAGCAGTCCTTTTTTGAGCCGCTTTGGGCGAAATTTTGTTTTGTTTAAGGTTTTGATCGAGCTGCCGCGCCAAACGGTCATAATCCGCATTGACCCGGTCAAAAGCCCTTTGCATGTCTATTGAACCGAAAGCCCGAGATAATTCGACATCCGGTGCCATTTGCCTGACATACTGTTGGGCCACCCGTGCGATATTTTTTTCTAAATAATCCTCAATCAAGGCATCGGGAATATGAAACGTTCTTTCTTTAAGCGGCCCGCGCGTAAAAACGGCTTCATTTCCGACAAGAATTCGACCGGTATGCGATGCCCCTAAAATCGTATCAATGACTTCATCCGCCGCTGCCGAAATTTCCATTTTCGTTAAATTATCCGGTTCAAAATAACGATTGACAACCGGATCCGGTTCTGTTATACTATTTTTAATGCTTGTGCCCGAGACCGCGCTAGGGGGTTCCCTATGGGAATGATTGGACTGCGCCCTTTCCGCAAGCAGTTTTTTGTGTTCTAGATAATTTTTTCGACCAACGACAGCACTTTTAACCTTATAAAAATCGCCGTTTTTATTCTTTTCCAATTGAATAAAAACAATATGATCTTTATCCAAATGACGCACAACATTAAAAGAGCTTCCTGCTCCTTTATAAATAGCATCATAATTTTGGAGTGTGTCATCCACAAAATCGATTAAACTATTATACCCACGGGAACGAATATAATCCATTCTTGCCGGTGGTATATGTTTTTCGAGGCTGTTGTAAATACGAATATCGCCTTCGACGCCGGTACCGATTGCAACGGCAAGTTCTCTGTCGATATAGCCATGGGCCAAATCACCGTTTTTATTTAGGATGAAGTAATTATCGGGCTGCGCTCCATCGAATGTCGGCAATGTTTTGGCCGGATCACTGGCATTGACCAATCTTTGCCATTGAGCTTCGGATAAAACATCTTCTGTCTTTGTGTTGGCTTGTGTCTTTTGCCATTCTTCTGTCAACCAATCTTCGATGATTTGTTTAAACTGCGGCCGTTGTGCTTCAATTTTTTCATGATTGTAAACACGTGGCAGATAAGAATCGGCTGTATCTACAGTTACGTCTTCCGGTAATAATTGAGCCGAAACAGCTTCTTGTTTTAATGGATCGAACACATTTTGGCGAAATGCTTGAGCGGTTTGCGTCACTTCGGGAATATCCGACACATCGCCGCGGCGCATTGCCATCCCGACGGCCTCAGCAAAAGCCTCTTCTGATAAAAACGGTTGTCCGGAACCTTTTAACCGATTGCGATACCGGATATAATTTTGTTGAAGGGCTTCCATGCCGGCATAAAGATGTCCTTGCCACGTTTTAATCATACTTTCGACGGAAGGCGTTGTTGCAATGCCTTGTGCATTTTTATTTTTAAAAAGGTTCATATCTGCCAATGCTTCGGCTGTTTGACGAACGACAACGGATGGTGAGTTAGCCGTTCTTAAAACCGGGTCTTGAAAAGCAAATGCTTTTTCTAAACCCAAAGCAGAGGTTAACGTTTCTTGTTGTAAATTTGTTTCACGAACCTGTTTAGCTCCAATTGTTGACAGGATATCCTGTTCTTTAAAGGCCGCCGCCACTTTATTATTTAATTCATTTAAATTTTGTGCTTTGACAGCATTTGTGTGTCCCAACAATTCGGCGGCACCCCCCAAAACACCGCCTAAAACCATACCACCGGCGACATTAACGGCACTTTCTTCAAAGGTTCGTGTTGCTTGAGACACGCGCAAAGGAATTTCTTGCAACGTATTAGAAAACCCGGCAACAGCACCGGTTCGCAAGGCCCCCATGCCAAAAGCCCGCGCACCGGTTTTGGCTAATTTATAAGATTTATAACCGCTTCCCCCGATGGGAATTAAGTTAATCGGATCCAATGTTCCGGCAGCCAACGACGCAACCCATCCCATCACCCCACTTTTGGCAAGCGTTTCCCGATCTTCGTTTTCTCGATCAATTTGGGCTTTAATCTTGGCAACATCGTCCGGAGAATTTGCGCGAATAAAGCGTTCAGCAAACAATTCATAGCCGTCAATATCATTAAAAGGATCATAAAATCCCTGCTGCGGTGACATTTGTGGCTCATAGAAAGCGGAAACAACCGAATTTTCAAGTCGAAAGGCTGCCTCTACTGTTTCGCCGATTGTCGGTTGATATGTATCCGGTACGGTTCCTTCTGTTTGAAAAGTCAATCCCTGCGGCTGTGTTTCATCTTTTGAAATAATCATGCGATTTTTTCTCCCGCATTTGAATCCACCGGCGTTCGGATAAATGGATTTCTTTTAAAAGGATTTAACCGTTTTTCCATATCTTGAAAATAAATATTGATTTTGTCTTTTCTGGCCTGTTCAACCTTTTCTTTTATTTCATCTTGTGATTTTTGATAATAAGGAGATGTTTTAAAATCAGGCACAAATACGCCGTCTAACATGTGAATAACGCCTTCTTCATCTGTCCACAAAATATCATACGCCGGCCCACCTCTGACGGTTCTTTGGGAAACATTTAGAAAAACGGATTTTTGACGTTTTTTAAATTGTTCCGGTGTCCAGAGGTATTTTGATTGAATTTCGGATAATAATTGTTCTTCTATCCATTTTGTATTTTCATCCAAAGATAAGCCTGAAATCCCGTAAACCATTTCCGGTGCATTTTTCATCATTCTTTGACGTCCGCCGATTTGCGTTTTTCCCCAAACACGTTCCAACATTTTCCCGGCCGTTTGGCGCGCGGAATCAATATCACCCGACCGAATATATTCTTCTTCGACGAATGAATCATAATCATATTTCATTTCCTCCGGGACTTTAAAATGATCAAATCCCCATGGGTCTGTTTTAAAATAATCCTGCAATGCATCCGAATTATCTTTCGCCATTTTTTCATCCTGATAATACTTTTTGCGTGCTGTTTTATCACTTAACGGCACTTGAAGTGATTCCTGTGCCTTTAAATAAGCCTCTTGCGGTGGAACCCCTCTTGAAACATTCGATAAAATCATTGTTCCCAAAGCGATATCTTCTTTTGACAAATCATTTAATATTTGGGGATTTTGCCGCCCGATGACCTGCATCGCTTCAGCCGCCTGAACAGCTTCTTCCGGTTGCCCACTGCGTAAACTTGCCCTTAAAAAAGACCGAGTTTGTTCCGGCATAATTCCGGTTTGAACGGAAATATTCACACCTGCTTGCAATTGCGCCTGCGGGTTCGGCTCTTGACCGACAAGCGATTGATAAAGATAATCAACAGCCTTTTTATCCTGCGCACTTTTGGGATCGAAAAGGTACCCTTCCTTGAAACGATAAATACCCCCGCTTTTGTCATCTAACTTTTTAACATACGTAGCTCTTTCTTCCTCGTTAATCATGCCCTTGTTGTAAGCCTCTTCGATGCCTTGATAATTGACTTCGCCCCGGCTCATGGCGATATCGAAATCGGCTCGTTCCTTGCGGTATTGGGCTTTCATTTGGACATCTTGGTAATCCGCATCAAACTTCAAATCGTTCAAATAAGCCTCGACTTGCCGGCGTGTTTTTAGTTTGGTTTCTTCGCTCATGGCCTCCATCAGGTTTATTTTTTGTAAATCTCCCTTTCCATCGGGCAAACTGATTTCAACTTTTCCTTCCGAAAAAGCCATTAAAGCCGCATTTTTATCCGGAGCATTTTTTAAATAAGCCATAACGGCCAATTCGCCCATACGTTCCACATAAGGTTTCATCCCACGCGCCACTTGTTCGGCACTGAAAACCGATGACCCGTCATGATTTCGTACGGACAAAGCATTTTGAATATCCATTAAACTTTTCTGAATAACGACCCCGCCGGCCATCATTTGTTCCGGATCTTGCGAAAAAAGGCTGTCGATATTTTGTTCTATGGCTGTTTCGGACAAAGCGATATTTTGAAAAGCCAATTCTTTTTTCTGGGCATCTTGCTGCTTGATTTTGGCGTTTGTCGCTCTGGCCATCGGTGCCAATGTATCCAGTTCGTAACTGACATCAAATTTTTCGCGAATATCTGCACTTTGAATGCCGGAAAGAAAACCTTCTTTATTTTTTTGAAAAGCCTGCTGCATTCCGGCCGGATTGGCGGCATATTCCGTTTCAATCCGCGCTATTTCCTTTTTTCGCAAGGCATTTAATTCAAAGGTATATTTTTCTTCGGCCGCGACTGCAATGGCTTGTCCTTTTTTCTCAAAGCCCCGTGCCATTTCTTGCCAAAAGACCGGCGCAGCCAGAGAAGGTTGAACGCGCGGCAAATTACCCGCCGTCACATGTTGTGTATAGTTAGGAACCGGTCTCATTTGTCTAATATCCTGTTCATTGTTTTACTATTTGAAAGCGTAAAAGCAGCATTACCAAAACCATTTAACAAAGAATAAGCAGCATTTTGTCTGTATTGTTTGGCTTGTGATTGATGCTGTAAGGCAGCCAACCGACCATTGGCCTTTGTCATATTGATGTCTTGATTGGCTTGATTGGCGCTTTCACGAATGACTTGTTCCGGAGATCCGGCCATTGAAATGCCACGTGCGCCAAACATGGCATTGGCACTGGCAACCTCTTGTAACATATTTTCACGAATTAAATTGGATTGTTGGGTTGCTTTTAGTTTTTCTTGGCCGGCTTGTAACTCGGAATCACGCGCCGATGCTTTCATTTGATGATATGTTTGAATACCACCCATGATAGACGACATCGCACTTGCCCCTGTTAACAAATCTCCCAAAAGGGACGATATGCCATAACTGCTTGCCGCTGTCGTCGCGGCTGTTGTTGCCGCTGTGCCGGCTACTCCCGCTGTTGTTGCTGCACTTGCCCCGGCTGTTGCTGCTCCCGCCCCGGCTGCCGTTGACGCAGCTGTACTGGCTGTTGACGCAGCTGTCGCTGCTGTTGCTGCTGCTGCTGTTGATCCCATTAGTAATTTACCTTCTTTGATATTGATAAAAGTGTTAAACGGCCGGGACCTTCTTTTGAAATCGTGACTTGCCCGGTCATATCCCAGCCACGAAAACCAACTAATTTTTTGCACCCTGTAAAAACAGGCGGCGCCTTATCTAACGGACTGCCATTTCCTGCCGGCCCGAATTGTTTAAAAATAACGGGCTTGCCGTTGATATGACATGTTGTTGTTTCATAAAGTTCCACAACGACTTCTGATACATTTTTTTTGTATCCCAAAGTTGTTCCTTGTTGAGGCGTCTGAAAAGGCAAATCTTTAATTTCCGACCTAAAATTAAAGCCAACTTCTACCGTTGAGGCCGGCCGTTCCAGTGTAATCTGCCCATTCTCAACCGTTTTGTTTTCCATGACAGACCCGTCGGCAATAACACAAACCGTTTGTCCTTCCAAATGGGACAACCCGCTGATAAGTGCCGTCGGCGTTTCAAAATTTTTAATCACGGAACAATCCAACATATGATGATCATTAAACCGTTCCAAATAATGGACTGTTTGACCGTTTATCTTTCGTTCGACAATGACATAAATATCATTTTCATCCGTTCCGCAGTTTAAAAACAAACCGTCGGTTGTTTGCTCGGCAAACGAATTAACATCTTGCGACCGCAAAATATCGACAATGACCAAATGATGGTCTTCATTGACGAGGGCGATATAAGTTGCTCCTTGATCCGTATAAGATTTACGCACCGTAAAATCGGTCGGATTTTTAACCAAATGGCCGGACAACAAGGATAAAATGTCAGACTTATAAGCTCCTTGCGCATCATCATAAACAAATTCGTGGATAGATGATTTATTGGTAAAAATAGTCGCTCCTTCGATTTCGAAAACACGTAAATGCGGCTTTGAACCGATGGAGGTTTGCTGTTTAAAATTCACGGTTTTGGGTGTAACCGGATCGCCCAGTGATTGCTGGGCAATATGTTCGGAACCGATTGTAAAAACCTGTAAATTTCGACCGGCCAATACACTGGTTATTTTGTTGGCAGAAGACAATTGAGCCGTGATGGCATCATCATCCAAAATCGTACCGGGATTAAAATTGAAAAAATCATTAACGCGAGAAGCATACATGCCATTGGGCACAGATAAACATCCGCCAATCCACAACCTGTTTTCATAAAAAACGCCACTGGTTGGCCAACCCCGCGTATCAGACCAAGCATCTTCATATCCGTTGTAAAAAGTCCATTCACCGGCAGCAATCGCATCGTTGTCAAAAAAGGCGATTTCGGTTACGGCCTTTACCACCGTTGCCGATACATATGACGTAATTCGCGCCCGTCCGCCGTTTCCCTCGATATACTGGCCGACACTTTCGGATGTAAAACACCCAACGGAAGAGGTTAATTTGATTTCGCCTTCTTTTTCGGAAGGCGTTAAAGTTCCTTGAGGATTTGTTTGTACTAAAGTAAACGCATATCTGGGAATGTATTTGAACGCAATTTCGCCTAACGTCCAAGTTGTTTCATTTTGCCGGAACAACCGATGCGGATGAACTGTGTCATTAAACAGAAGCATTGTGTCATAGGATTGTTCCCAATTTAATCGTTCGATTTTATCATTCGAATACGCGGGAGCCGACAGAGACGCTTTTAACACACCGTCTCGAAAGATGTTGATTTGCTGATTGGAAAAGGCAATAAGATATTTTGTATCGGCATCAACGATAAAATCCAACAATTTGTGTTTTCCGGTCGGAAGAGTTGCGATGTATTCTAATCCCGGCCGAGAACGATATCCGCCTTGACGAAGCGGCCAAACATTCAATGCCCGCGCGGATCCGCCATAGTATTGATCCACATCTCCTCTGGCAATCATGAGCGGATCAATTTCACCTTTTGAAAATCGTTGTTGTTCCGTTCTGACTCTGGGCATTATCCAAACCTCGCAGCAATTAAAAGATCTGTATCCATTTCATCCGGGGGACTTTGCTGTGCATCCGTCAAAATAGCACTTTGAAACTTACCGCCGCGTTCTCCTTCGGAGGAAGTTCCATATGCCAGAGTTTGTTCTCTGGCCTCGATATCCGGATCATCTGTCAACGGAATAGCGATGAGAGCGGCGAGTGCATGAATCGCATAGGCCGTAAAATAACCCGGCCATAGGTTTTCATCCACATAGGCCGTATATTTGGCATACAGTTTATCAGAATTGGTCAACAAATAGCTGCCTTCTTGGATATAATCCTGAAAAGGACGGACAAAATTTCCTTCATCGGCATAAACAGCGATTAACCGTTTGCATTCCGCGGGCAGGATAAAAGCGTATTTGTAGTTCAACAATGGCACTTCATCGCCGGCAATCACCAACCGACGCGTTTTCGTTGCAAAATGCCATGGATAACGCGAAAAAATATCCCGAATAAAGGTGTCGTAATAAAGCGTAATAATATCTGCTTCATTACTGCCGTCATCAAAAGACGAAATAGGATTCGCCCGTAACAAACCGAGTGCCTGAGACGCAATTTCTATTTTTGTTGTTGCCATTTTTCAATCCTTTAAAAAAGGGGGCAAAAGCCCCCTTTCTTTACGCCGTTTTATCGACTTTACCGACTGTTGTCACAACACCAGCAGTAATAGCCGCAACCGCCAGCATATCACAAGCCGTTGCCGCACCGGATGCCATTGTAGAAACAAGGATAATATCACCCGCATCCAGTTGTTCGGCCATTTCATTGAAATAGCCGGAAGCTGCCACGGCTGTTGCCGCATCCGTTGTTTTATAAGAAAACACACGTGGTGCATTCCCTCGACGTGCCAATCCGCCGACAAGCATCAAGTCTTCACGAATAAAAGCCATCTTTTACCTCCTTATGATACAGTTTCTTGAGTTGTCATTTTGACAACGCCTTTCGGATCAATCACGACCGCCCCGGCCGAGAACAAACAGTTAATCAGCCAAGATGTGTACAAGTTTTCATACGTGATATCCGTCCGAATATCCATCCCGATGGCAAAGCCCACGGCATCTTTATGCCAACCGTATGCATTGTAGGTAATGGTTGACCCGGATTTGGATGAACCCAAACCGCCTTCCGTCCGATTACCGATTAAATGGAACTCGAAACCGGCATATTTTTTGAGCGTTCCGTCATACAGGGTGCGAACCAAGTTGTAATCTTCGCTCGTAAATTTGTCACTGTTCAACGCTTCTTCCAACATAACGGCAGGAATAGCCAAATGACGGTCATATTCCGGTACATTGTTTTCGTCCATCATGCGTTTCATACGTAACAGTTTTTTCAAATTAAAGCTATTATCACCGCCAAAGCTGGTCGCAACGGATCCGATTGTACTGTCGGCCGCCATGGCATCGATTTGCAATTGATCGGAACGCCGGCCCATAGCTTTCGCACAGGAGGTTGCCAGCTCCTTTTTTTCGTCAAAGTTCAACTTGGCCAAATCATAAACATCCGAAAATTCGGTTGCGATATAATCTTCCAATGTTGCGACTTTTCCGTCATGTTTCGTTTTCCCGGGTTCTACCAAAGTGCGGGGAACACGTTTTTGAGCCATCGATTCTCCGATAATCGGGAAGCGATGTGTTTTGCCGACAACGCCCGTTTTCAAACGAACGGTGCCGCGTAATTTCATTTCGTCTTGATAAGCATGTTTAACCATTGCGTCAAACGATGCGACGAAAGAGTTTTCGACATTTACTGCCATTTTTTACCTTCCTTTTAAAAATAAATATGAAAAAACAAAACCAATCTGTCAGAGTGGCTTTTCGTTCTGAGGCTGCAAAGCAGGAAGGCTCAGTCCGTAAAAGGTCTTAAAGGTCGGTACAAAAAAACCGGCCAAAGCCGGTATCTTTAAATTTGCAATCGAACAGGCCGCCCGGCTTTTTCCCGTGCTTTGAACCATCCGTCCACTTTATCGCGATATGCGCTGTCTGTGGCATATTCAGGTTTTCCGATTGCATCAAAGATTTCTTTATCTGACGGTAACCCGTCATTGAATTGGGTTTGGGCGGGGATATCGGATTCACCCATCAACACCCGAAATTTATTCAAAACGCGAACGCCTTCGGCTGTTGAGCCGAAAGCATCAATTACTTTTTCTTCATCTTCCGAAATGACGCCACTGTCCAACAATCCTTTTTTCCAACTGGCAACACCTCGAATGATGGCCGGTGCATTTTCGCCGATTTTAGCATATTCCGCGTCACGATATGCTTTTATCTCTTCTTCTGTCGGTTCTGTTTGCGGTAAAGAAATGCCGCCTGTTTCTTTTAAATACAAATTGACGAATGTGTTTAATTGTTCATTGGATAAACCTGCTTTTAAGGCCGCTTCTTTAGCGATAAGCAACGCTTTATCTTCCGGATCGACGTCCATTTCTTCAAACGTCACTTGATAATCATCTGCATGCGCCGGTGCTTTATTTTCGCCTTTAGCCAGTTTATCACGCAACCCTTTGGCGCGTTTGGCTTCTTGTTCATAGGCTTTTAACAACTCTTCTTTTTTAACATCTCCCGTTTGAGCATCCCATAAATCATCCGGCAAAAAATCCGGTTTGACAGCGGGTGCCGGTTCAGTCGAATCCGGTTCTGTCCGACCCGGTTCAGTCGGCTTTTCTTCCTGTGGCGGCGTTTCCGGTTCTTGTGTTTCTAATAATGTTTCATCCATTTTTTATTCTCCTTTTTTGGAATAAGCCATTTCTTCTTCAATTTGCTGAATAACCATTGCTTGACCCTCGCGGATAAAGCCCCATCGAATGGAATCCAAAACTTCTAAATTCGGATTCCAACGACAATTCGTCACATAGACGTCTTTTAAATAAGCCAATACCTTTTTTCCTTCCTGCGTTTCAAAAACCCTATTGAACAAAACGGATCGGTCATATTTTTCTTGGTGAATTTGTTCTTGACGTTTTTTTTCTTCGGGCGCATTTCCCGGTTCTAAATCTTCCCAACTCATTGTTTTCCTGCCATTGTTTCTTCGATTCGCTGTTGAACCCGTTGCATGACGACTTCTTTTATTTGCGCCACTTCTTCTTTAGACCGCATTAACTTGGCGGGGCTTCCCAATTGTTCGGCAATATAGGTCGGAATGTCTTCAAACATAAACGCCAATTGTGCCAATTCCGGATCAATTCCCTGAATGATTTGGAACGTTTGCGTAAATTTTTGAACATCTTCGAAGGACTGTTGCTGTGCAATCGGACTGACGACTTGGATTTGAACAAAGAAATTGTCAATGTCAAATCCTTCGGGCAGGTTCAATAATCCTTTTTTCATTAAGACTTCGACAATTCGCCGAAAAAGCGGCCCCACAAATTCAAACATCAATCGCCCAAAGCTCGCGCCGATGTCAGTCGTTAAAGACTTGACCCGTTCTGCGATTTCCAATGCCGACTTAACAGGCCCGTTTTCAGGCGGCAATCGATTATCCAACATCACTTGCCGAATCTGATCTTGCAAACCGTTAATCATGAATTCCTGTGTTTGGAAGTTACCCGCCACGGGCAACGGTTCAATTGTTTTGCCTTCGCTGCCGCCATTTTTCTTGACAGGAATAAAGGCACCCGGTTTAATTTTAATATTGTTCGGGTTGAACACACCGCCGTCCGTAACCGTGTAAACACCGAAAACGTTCAAAGCCGCTAACCGCAACATATACTCTTTCATTTTATTAAGCGTCTTAATGTCCGGCAACGCCATAAGGGCCGGTCCTATGCCCGTTACAAATCCCGGGATTTTCAACCACCGGACAACAATAACGGGGCATGTTCGGCTTGTTTTGTGAAACAAGACATCTTTTTCCCTGTCTAACAGCACATCATAATGCCATATCATTTCTTCGTAGTCATAATAAAAGCATTCTTTGACATCCAACTCTTCATCGGGCTTCTCTTTTATCAAAGTCAACAGATTTTTAGAAATTTTAATCTTTTTCCAAGTTTCCTTAATCAAGCGTGCTTTTACTTTCCATTTTCGAACAACGAAATCAATCAATCCGTTTTTTCCCTCTGAAAAACCCAGTTGAGACAAAGGGACGGAAACAAAATGCAAAGGCTGAAACTCATCGCCCTCCAAACACAACAAAGCACCGGTTCCTTTCCCGAGTTCCCAATACATTTCCGGTGCGGCCGTATTAAAATTGGATGCATTTAAATTCGTGAAAATAATATCGGTTACGTTTTGAAAACCTTTATTTACAACATCTTTTTGTTCTTCTTGAACGGCGGGGCCGGCCTTGATTTCTGCCCAACGCATAAATGGCGGTGTAAACTTGGACACCATAGTGTTGACAAAGTTAATCATGGCAATCATGGCCGTGCTGTCAAACAATTTAGAACTCATTTGATGAATCGATCGCCCCTCTTGAAACGTATTTCGAAAGGGATTTGTAAATTCATCGGCTTCTTCAAATACGGATCGATTGGCTTCGATTTCGACACAACATTGACGCGCGCGTTCAAATAAAGTTTCCGGTTTTAGTCTGGCCATTTTTACCCCAACAAGCTGCGCCCGGAAACAGTTTCATCGGAAATAAGCGATTGCACGCCACCGCTTTGACGTGTACGCAACGCGGCGTCTTGTTGTTTTTTTAACCGCCTTTCTTTTGCTTCTGCTTCCGCTTGCTGTTGACGCTGCAATGCCAACGTTTCCCGAGCAACTTTTGTGGACGGTTTTCTAAATGCTTGTGACATGTTTCCTCCTAACCTAATAATGCCCTTAAATAACTTAAAATACTATCGCTAGAAATCAAAGAATTGGACGAACGTCCCATTTTTTTCTTTTGCTTGATTTCCGCCGCGTGTGTTATCGCTTCTTGCTGTTGCCGTTCTGCCGTTTGGGCAGCAGCTTTTTCTTTCGCTTCTTTGTTTAATTGTGCTAGTTTACGCAAACCAACAGCTATACCCATGTTCATTTTTTTCTCCTCATAAATGATTTCTCCTTTTGTTTTTAAAAGCCTGTATAAAGCCAACGGCCTCATACAAAAATCCTGAATGCCCAAAACGGATTTGACCACACTGACACATGTCAACAGGCCGTGCCATCGTGCAAAGGAAACAGCCGGCCGCTCTTTTAAGTTCATTTTTAAAATCGCCGTCACGCCATACTGTTTCAAACTTTTGACTTGTTGTGAAATGGAATAATCTTCCAATGTCACAGAAATGCCGCTTAACAACGGATCCACAATGACCGTTTGACACCCATAATCCAAAATCACAAAGCAATGAGACCAGTCTGCCGGCAACAAATAATGCCAAAAATGACATTTTGGCGTGTGCCGTTTATCAAAAACCACATAAGCATCCATTAAAAAACACTCCAATTCGTATCTGTTTCAAAAACACCGGGCAAACGTGCCAAAACCGCCGGGTCTGCAACTTGACGCGCAAAGGTCAATACAAAACTGTCGGCTTTGTCCGGCGAACATCCCAACCGTTTTTTGATGTCTTCTTTGCTTTCGATTTTCAATCGTTGATTATTATCCCATCCCTTTTGCGGCGTACACAATTCGATACGCAATGCCTCTGCCGTCCGATTGTCTAGCAAAGATAAAGAAACCGGTTCATCTTGAAACCACGCCAACGCCCGGGCATACATTTCATTGCGTTTGTTGACGTACTTGGATGTTTCATCTGCGGCCGCGCCAAAATTAACCGCCATCATCAAAGAACCGAACCCGCGGGCAACCAAAGCATCATACACCCCGACACCCAACCCGCCGACATCGATATTCACATATTGAACAGACCATTTTTTAAATTCAATTGCCAACAAATCTGCCGCCCGTTGCGTATCGCATTGAGGGAGTTGATAACATGCCAAAACACTGCGTCCCTGACGTACGGTTATTCGAAATTCATCGCCGCCTAATCGAGCCGGATCTATTCCCATAATCATGGCTCCGCCCGTCACGGGCACCGTTTGAATAGCCTTTGTCACCAAATCCGAAGATATCAGCGCATTTTCATCCGAAATTTCAAAAGCCTCTTCAATTGAGAAAGGATATTCCCGCTTGAAGCGTTCCAAATCCCCCAAAAAGTCAGCCAACTTTGTACGTCGCCAGTTTAAATGCGCAGCGGTCAAGCCGTTTGACGCATACAAATCCAATAATTTTTGTTCTTCCGGCGTCAAAGAAAAATCAGCCGAAACCGGTTTTTGATATTCATTTTGAAAATACCATGGGATAAAAACAGTCATCCATTCGCTTTTATCATCCAGCCCTTGTAAAACCATTCGATGGAAATAAGCCCCGGCTGTTTTAGCCGTGCTTTCCAAAATAATTTCCGTTCCCGGTAAAGACGGAACTGTCTGCATAATCCCTTGCGCATGCTCTTCAGGCGTAGGCGAATAATCAACTTCCGACCAATGGAGATATTGGTTTGTCTGACTTCGCCCCAATCCGCCGGAACCGGCCGTTCCGACCCGATAACCGCTGCCAAGCCTGTCGAAAGACAACTCATTTCTGTTACAAGCGCCTAAATGCGGCTGCAAAGCCGGCTCACAGTTATCGTAAAAGCGGCGCACCATTTTAAACAAACTTTCGGTTCCGGAAGCATCATGCGCAAAAATAAAAGTGCTTTTTTGCATCGCCGTTGTCGTTTTCCAATAAAACCGTGCGCCGATGTAAGTTGAAATTCCCTGTTGCCGGCCTTTAATGACAACAGCGCGAACATATCCTTGTTTTTTAAGCTGCTCTTCCAAACGTTCGTGTAAATAGCTTTGAGCACGATTCATAAAAAAAGGCGCCAAAGCCCCTTCTTTTGTTTTGATTTTCAGGTTTTTCCCCGAAAAGACATTAAAATCAAACAGGATTTGTCCCAAAGCTTCATTCATTTTTTAAAAATTCCTTTAAGACTTCCTCATAACCGAGAATGACTTTTTCATCCGCTTTTTCGCCGATTGTATCGCGAATCACTTCGAATGCTTTGACATCACCCGTTTCTGCCTTTTTAATTAACGCGGCACAGATGTTTTCTTGATGCTTGAAATCATCCGCTTCCAAAGCGGCAATCAAAGAAATTCTTAATTCTTTTTTTCGTCGACGCGCCGCACCACTGGCAATACCGGCTTTTTTGGCAAATTCTTGCCGTTGTTTCGGCGTTCGTTCGGCGTTCGATATTAAATTTTCAATGTTCGGCATTCTTCTCTCTTGGTGCGCAGGAGCAGATTGACCCCGCCGTTCTTTCGCTGGGGTCGTGCGTTTTTCTTCTCTACCCGGTAAAACAGGCGACACCCCGGCATCGCTCGGTTCCACACAACTCTGACACATGCGGCATCGCCTCAAAAAAACATGAAAAAATCGGCAACGCATACTTTCTGCCGATTATATCCAAAATATAGCACAATTTTTTAAAAAGTGTCGCACATAAAAATGTCGCAAAGTGTCGCAAAGTGTCGCATTTTTTTAAAAGAAACAAAAAATCATTGACAATGCAATACAAATGTAATACACTTAAAGAAAGGAGACGAAAAATGAATACAACCATCCAAACACGCATTGATGATAAAACGAAAAAACAAGCGGAACAAATCTTCAATCAGTTGGGCATAACGCTGAATGACGGGATTCGTTTATTTGTGAAACAAGTCATTCATCAAAAGGCTTTGCCGTTCCAGCCCAGCTTAGGGAATCTTCCGAATGAAGAAACAATAAAGGTCTTTCAAGAAGTTAAAAACAAAGAACACAGCAAACCTTTTTATTCCGTTCAAGCATTAATGGACGATTTGGACGCATAATATGTTAAAAGTTATCTACGCGCGTTCTTTTAAAACAAATTATAAAAAAATAAAGAACAATCCCCAAGCCCGGGAAGCCTTTATGACGACGGTTGACATTTTAATGACAACGGGGACATTGCCTCATAAATACTTGCCTCACACATTGTCCGGCAATTACAAAGGTTATTCAGAATGTCATATCCGACCGGATTTATTGTTGATTTATCAAATTGACGGAGACACTTTAATTCTTTACCGTATCGGTTCACACGCGGAATTGTTTAAGTAATCTGTTCTATTTTCTCCAACCCCGCTATAAAATACCGATAAAGCGTCGAGCGGTGAAAATATGTACTGGCCAATTCTTTTTCAACTAACTCCTGACTGATACGCTTCCACCTCATGCCGGAACATCGCCACCAGACGATTTTTTGTGTGGATATGTGTAATTTCGGAATCCAGCTGGACACAACTTTCCACCAAATGTCATGAACAGCTGGCGTGACAACAAAGCTTTCTCCGTTGTTAAAGATGGCGTCTTGCAATTCTTTTAACTCGGGCTTAACCATCGATCCCAACGGACACCGATACCGCTGTTTAAAGACCGGTGGCAATGCTTTATCAACGTCGCACGCCGTTCGAATATCGTCTTCAATCGCTTTTAATGCCGGATCCATTTGTCCCTCCTTCGTTTACTTATGCGGATAATGCGTTCCGGGCCGTTTCGAAATATAAGACTTTGACAAACAAGCCGGCATCCCTGCACGCACCTGTTCGCAAACAGCCAAAGCCCCGCGCGCCGTTTCAATGACCCGGGTTAAGTCCGACCAAGTGACGTGCGGCGCCCTCATGATGTCAATAATGCGCGCCAACGCATTGGCCATTTCATCGTTTTGTTTCATCAGACCTTGAACAAAAGTGTCTCCACTGTATTTATGCGCAACTGTCATTCAAAAAATCCTCAATTTTTCTGTCCCACCATCCATTTTCTCGCATGTTTTGGCAGACAAGCGACATATCTGCGGTTCTCAACTCGGGGAACCCGGCCAGAAACGCATTAAACATTTTCACAAAAGCTTCCCGTACCAACCCGGGCGGTTCGATTTTTCCGCGTTTTTCCCAAATTTCCAACTCCGGGCAGCTTGTCCGAACCCCCGATGTGATTGCCTCATCTACACTTCTCGGCTCATCCACCAGCTGCGCCATCAAATGCGAGATGGTTGGAAAAGACATGTTTTTCTTGAATCGAATCACCCTGTAACACGCTTGGCGCACCTGTTCGACTGTAAAACCAGTTAATTCGGTTTCCCACATCCGAACGATTTCTTCCCGAGACTGTCCGGATTTAGGCTTTTCTTCCCACGCGGGCAAGCCGTACACATCCACAAACCGATTAAAAGCCTCTTCAAACTGAACGCTCATGACCTGTTCTCCTCAAAAATTTCCATTTTTCGCCCTAAAAAAGCCTCCAACTCCTCGCGCGAATGATGCCGCCCCGCATCCGGCGCCGAACCAGCGACGCCGCTAAAGTAGCTTGGTTGACCTGTTTCGGCTTCCCGTCCTTCCCACGTTCGGACAGCCGCTTGCCAATCCTTCATTGGCTGGTTTCCGACCTTCCAACCTTTCGACGTGTAAAAATCAAACCATTTTTGCGGATTAACAGTATTTCCCCGTTCTGTGCAATAGGCCGTTACCTCGTCAATTGTCGGGGGCCTGAATTTTTTTTCTCTTTCCCCCTTAACAATCCCCCTATTACTTAAACCTATACTTTTACCTTTACTGTTACTTAAGGGTGGTAAACCACCCATTGACCCGGTGTTGACCCCGGGTTCCCCCTTCACCATTTCAGATTTTAATTTTAAAGTAGAAGGGTCAACCCCCCTTTGCTCTAAAAGACGGATGATCGCCTTATGAGCGCCATTGGCCGGATTAAGTTCCTGTCCATTTTGATAAACGATAAATTTAGGAATAAAGATAACCTCATCAGACACCCAAACAAACCGCCCATCAAACATCAGTAAGTCTTCACGCCCGATGTCGGCCCCGATATGAAAGGACATCGCCTCTAAATCAATGGTTAAGAACCCGGCGATATCGCATTCTGACAAAGCATATTCCCAAATGCACTTTTGAACAGGACTCAGCTTTCTGTACCATGGATCACGAAAGCGTTCGGTATCTGTAAATCGTTTTGACATCTTTATCCTTTCTCGTGTAAGGCGGGCGGCATTCACGAGCTACCGCCCAATATGTAAAACCTCTCGTAAAGGCGAGGCCGCGTAATGAAAGGGGGAGAAGACGCGGCCTCAACATGTTAATAACTCCCCCTGTCCCGGTGTGCCTGCAAAAGGGCTGCTAATCGCCGAGAATCCTGTTTTTTAAACCCTTCGGGAAACGCACAATCTTGCAAAATCTGCATCATCGTCATCCATGCCATTTCTGCTTCTTGAAACAACGGCGGATGCGCCTTTGTCCCCAAAGAATCAACAAAAAGTTCAATCAATCGTTCTGTCATGTCCCCTCCTTTTGACTTACGTAAAAAAATCAATACAATCATCCAACGATCGCCACACGACGTAGGGATGCCCTAATCCTTGCACCGCCTCTCGAAAAGCTTTCTGTGCCGGAGACAATCGCCCGGCAGGCGTTTTTATCTCAACAAAAACAACCCGTCCCGGCAAAACCAACACCAAATCCGAAACACCCGGCAAGACGCCCTCTTCTTTTAATCGCGCCCCGACGCGCACATCCCGCTTTTCCCCGTTCGGCACGGCAAAATGAAAAATGCCCTTGATTGAAAGAAAACGGTGAATGGCCTGTTGAATCTGGTGTTCGGGATGTGTCATGGGCGCACCCCGCAAATAACAGGCAGGAAGCCGGTATTGACTTGCTGTCTCATTCCCCTTACAATCAAAGTACGAATCCGATGAAAGGGAAATGAAAGATGATTGATTGTTTTATAAGTCTGCAAAGCACTAATATCTTTAAAGCTGAATACGAAACAGAATCCTGTTATTTGATCACATACTTCCGTTCGGGAAGCGTTTACAAATACTTTGATGTTCCTAAAAACATTTGGACTGCCTTCAAGGCAGCCTCCTCTAAAGGAGGTTATTTCAGCGATTTTATAAAGGATAGATTTCGTTATCATAGATTATCCTAACTTTTATCAATAAGGATAAATGCCGGTCCATCAACCTGCACAACCTTTGTTTCATAGGGGTCGATGTAAAAGCTTTCTTTGTCTTTACCAACAGACGACCGCTTTAATTTCCCGCATCGCCTACAACTTCCTTTTGCCCGGCATTTAGGGTGACCGCAAGCGCATCCCCATTTGTGAAATCCGACCCAACAAAATATACGGTTAATCATCTCCCCTCCTTGTCGTAGAAATCGTTTGGCATAACTTGACCATTAGACCATTTACGAATTTTGTCCATATTCCGGACATTGGGAATACGTACCCCATCACAATACCGCTTTAAGGTGACATATGGCATATCCATTTCTTTTGCAGAAATAACCAAAGTTTTACCTATCCGGGTGATATATTCTTTTAAAAGCATAAATACCTCCTTTTCATTGTTTTACCGTATTGGTAATTTTATGTCAAGCAAATATTTTCCCTTTTGGTTATTTACTTTTTTACCAAAACGGTATATATTTGTTTTTATGAAAAATTTTATTGCTCAACTTCGAAAAGAAAAAAACTTGACACAAGAGGATTTGGCTGAACGTGCAGGAACAACCGTCGTTCAGATAAGTCGCTTAGAAACCGGTGCCCGCCGTCTCAACTCGACGTGGTTAGAAAAGATATCTGCCGCACTGGATGTGCAACCATTTGAATTAATTCCCCACGAAGTCAAAGTTGAAAAAACAGAAGTTAACAAAGATATGCTTCGCCTTATTTTAAAAGAAATCGATTCCTATATTGATCATAACAATTTAGATGTGAGCATCGATGACAAAGTCAAATGGACGACAATCGTGTATGAACGCCTTCAAAACGTTCCGGCCGAGCAACAAAAATCACAAGCCGAAATGATGATTGATGTGTTGGCACAAGCTGCCAATCAATAGCAGACCGCTTTTGCGGTCTTTTTTTTACCCAGAAAAAAGGAAAAACCATGAAAGCAACCCCAACAAATAACGACAAAAAAGTCATCCCCCTTTTCCCGGATGAAAGCCAATCGATTCATGACGAAATTCGTCAATTTGTTTTAGAAGAATCGCCCAAAAAACTTAAAAAAAAATAACCTTTTAAAAACAACACTTACCGGAACAATGGCCTTGATTATCCTCGTATGCGGCTTGTATCCGGGCGTTTATTCACATTTTATCAACCCGACCGAGACATTTCACTGCCAAGAAATCAGTTCATCTCAAGCGGATGAATTACAAGCATTGATCAAACAAGTCGCCACACAAAAAGGCGTTCATCCCAATAAAATTCACATAGAACTTAAAAAGAAGTTCAATTACAGCAGCTATCGCAAAATGGACTGCTCGACATGGGAAAAAGTGAAAGAACTTTTGAAATTGAATATTTGAACAAATAGAAGTTATTTCTGTTTATGACTTTCGCTTTTTATCAAAGAAATCAGATGATTTATTTTTGAGTTTTTTTAACCCGATTAACGCATAAACTTGAGCCAATGAAGCACAAACACCTATCATTAATTTAATAACACTAAAACCTCCTGTGGCACGTTCCAAAGACATAAGGTATTCGTGCAGCGCAGCGATGACCAAACATAAAAGTAAAACAAAGCGAAAACTCGATTTTTCTTTATAGGCAAGAACGGCCACATACAAAGAAGGCAAAAACAACAATGGATCCAAAAATTTAGCAGCCCAAACAGCAATGAGTGAATGCATTTTAAATCTCTTTCAAAATTAAAGAAAGAGGGCCAAAGCCCTCTTTTTTATTAAAAGCCACGATAACTTTTGTTGTTATAAGGATTTCCATCCGGCCGTGTCCGGGTATGCGGTTGAACATATGTTCCGTCCCGACGCGTGTAACCGCGAACATGAACTTCCTGTGCCATGACTTCAGTCGAAGCAAACAAAGCCAATGCCGCCAAAACCAATAAAATCTTTTTCATCATTTCCTCCTTTCATTTAATGATATTTATAGTATACCAATCTTTCAGACAAGAATCAACATAAAATATGAATCAAGCGGCCATAATCACAGGAAAGGTCAAGTATTTCTCTTATACGTGGGATATACACGATGATTCGGGTCATTCCAGATTAAATAAAAAACTCTCCCTTCCTTCTTCCCCCATATTCTATGCTTCCCAAACTGACCGGGAACATCAATCTGATATAATGTTTCCGGTACATCATTGGAAAAAATTTCTTTTAATCTCCTTAATGAATTTGGGGCAATTCTCTCAACATCCATTGGATGACATGACTTTCTCGACTGCAAATCTGCCCAAGTCATTGTTGAAAAATTGTCGAGTTTCGGTTTTATGATTTTAAAAAAAGACTTCAAACATCCTAAATGAAACCCAAGTTCCGGATCTGTCCAATCAATAGAATCACTTTTAATACCCCAACAAAAAAGATCACGTCCTAAATTTGACGGAAGTTTTACAGACCGGTCAACCGGATTAAGTTTATAACGAACGTTCTTATCAGACTTCATAATCTTCAGGCAAATTGCTGTAATACTCGTGCATCATCGCATGTGTAATTTCCGCATCACAATGTCCAGAAACAGGGCATTTCGAATTAGCTTCTTTCCAAGGATCCTCCTTATGGGTTAAATCACTTAAATCTTGAGCTGTCAAAGAACCGTACCCATCCAAAACTTTATCAATATTCTCTTTTTGATGTTCAGTGAGTTCTCCTGAAGACAGCTGTTCAAGACAGGGATTAACGGAAACAAGGAATTCCCCCTGGTGCCACTTATACAAATCCGGGCAAACAGGCCCCTTTCCCCACGCTTGAATAACTTCCGGAAACAAAGGCTTTTCATCCCACACCAAAGTCCAAACCTGGGAATAATATACCAACTTTTGCAATTTCATTGCTGTAAGCTGACCTTGCTTTTCTATGATATACTTTGCCACATCAAATACATTTGCCATTTTTCGCCTTTCTTTATTTTTATAATATCATGTTAAGAAATATATTTAAAGTGATTTGATTAACAAAATGTTAAACGAACCTTCATTAACTCGAATGAACTGTTAAAAAGTGTCATTAACTTTATTTTTCTCTTTTTGTTTCAATGGGTTGTAAAATAATTTACCATTTTGGTAAAATATTGTTGACTTGATATTACCATTCTGGTATCTTTAATTATAACCAATATGGTAAGGAGCAAAAAATGCAACAAGAAATGAATTTATTTGATTTAGCTATCCAAGCCGCACTTGAAGACGCTTTCGAGTGGCATTCCGGGGATTACCCACACGAAACGCAATCCAGCTACGTGCCTTATGGCGACACGTATGTCAACGCCGGCGACCAACCGACGGATGAATCGGAAGAGCGTTGTTTGAATGATTTTCGCGAAAATCTGGATGTTGACAGTTTTGTACGTGAATTTTTGTTGGAGAACGATGATTTTCGCCAGTATATCCGCCAAAAAATTGAAACGTTTGGCACGGCTCGATGAGGTTCTTTTATCCGCAGAAAGGGAAAAACAATGGATTATGAAAAGATTTTTTACGAAGAAACTGCGACCAATAATGAAAAAACGTGGTGTTATTACAAAACAAAAGGAACCGGCTCATTTGCCACAGCGCTTTGTCATGCTTACGAACTGGCGGACTTAAACAATAAACGCCGTCTTGAATTGGCTTTTCCGCGATTGTTTGCCACAGCACGCGCTTGGATGTATTCGGACAATCCGGATCGGTTTTTAGTGGATATTTTAAGTGGGAAACGGCCATGAAAGATACATTGATTTTTATTGTAATCGTTCTTCTCGCGATTGCGGTTCTTTTGGCCGCATGCGAAAAAGGGCAGCAACGCGTTGACAATTGGGAACGCGAAACGGGCAAATATGGACAAGGTTTACGATGATGAACGACCAGACAGACCGGCACTCCTGTGAAGTAACCGCGTACCGCACACGAAAGGTGTCCTCCCATTGGGCAAAGGCCGAGCCGGCTGGTTCATCAAAAACGGCCAAAGGACGCCAGCGGATTTTTAGATAAGGATAAGAAAAGATGTGTCAAAGTGAACAAATTAACGAACTTGCGGCCGCGCTGAACAAAGCGCAAGCGCAAATGATGGGCGCGACAAAAGACGCGAAAAACCCATTTTTCAAAAGCAAATATGCCACCTTAAACAGTGTTTGGGAGGCCGTTAAAGATGCTGTTTTGGCGAATGGTTTGACAGTGTTGCAACCCATTTATTTAAACCAAAATCAACCGGTTGTCAAAACGACCATCATGCACACATCCGGTCAATTTATCACATCCGAATGCCCTATCGTGTGCGCCAAAGCAAACGACCCGCAGGCTTTGGGTTCGGCCATCACATATGCGCGGCGCTATTCTTTGGCCAGTATGCTGGGCGTTATGACGGACGAAGATGATGACGCCGAACGGGCGATGAATCGCCCGAAATCCCCATCACAAGCCTATAAAGATTTATTAACCATTAAAAATATGTACACACCGGAACTTGTCAATGCGTTCAATCAAATGACACCGGACGCACAACGTGCGGAATATGCCCGCGTGAAAGGATTATAAGATGAGCATTTACGGAGATATGCAAGATTTAGAAAAAATGTTAAACGATTGCGCCGATCCGGAAACGGGAGAAATCAATCCGGCAGACGATGAAGCTTATCAAGCTTTACGGGAAGAATTGGCCGTCGGCGGCCTTGAAAAGCTAGCCAAAGTCCGAGCCAATCTGATCGCAACCGCACAGGGTTTGGAATCAGAAATCGCACGCATGAACGAACAACTCAATCGGCTAAGGAAGCGCCAAAACTGGATTGAAGATTACATGCTTCGGATTTATCAGGAAAGCCCCAAGGACAAGAACTTAAAAATTCAGGCCGGGACGTTTACCATCGGCGCCCGCACCTCCATGCGCTGTATCATTGATGATGAAGACGTTATTCCGCCGCACTTTATGAAACGGAAAGAAACAACATCGGTCGATAAAGAGCGCCTTAAAAAAATCCTGACAACCGGCACAGCCGTTCCCGGCGCGCATTTGCAAACCGTTCAACACCTTCAAATTTCATAGTTACGGTTTGACCACGCTTTTATCTGCAAAAACGAAAGGAGAAGTAAAATGAAAAAATATGACATTGTCGCCATTATCGGCGAATACACGGATAAAAACAGAACCGTAAAAAGTGTTTACCGCAATGTTGGAGAATTACATGAAAAAGACAGCAAACCGTTTTTAATCATGGACAAATCTTTTAACTTGTCGGCAGTCAAACAACGTAATCCGAATGATGCGAAAGTGTTGTTGTCTTGTTTTGAACCCAAAAACAAAGAAGAAGCCCATCCATCATCCACCCAATACACAGCCGTCCAAAACGGGGA
Source organism: uncultured Alphaproteobacteria bacterium (assembly GCA_937935995.1). Classification (GTDB taxonomy): domain Bacteria; phylum Pseudomonadota; class Alphaproteobacteria; order CAAHEQ01; family UBA3637; genus CALXXA01. The sequence continues at coordinate 7,052 of CALGXF010000002.1, read as the reverse complement.
AATGGATCCTGGGGCCCCCATTGATTGGGACAAAGGTGACGATATTCCGTTTTAAAGGAGCTTAATCATGGAAATGGACTTTTACGATTATACAGACGCCACACGTGGTATCCACGCATTACTTCGACGCTTGGAAGCCAAAAAAGACAGGTTTAAACCGTTCACCGTCAAATTGTCTTTGATTAAAGATAAAGTTTCGAGAAACCAACAATGTTTTATTTTCGGCGTTTTGTATCCGGCCATTAAAGCACAATTGATTGACATGGGCTATGACGCTTACAAATCAGCGGATGACGATGAATTTCATAATGCCATGAAAAGCTTGTTTTACTACCGGGAATTGCCCACGAAAACAGGGTTTGTCAAAGTACCGAAAACGTTAAAACTGGGGAAAGGCAATAAAAAAGAAGTCCATGATTACATTGAAAATCTGTTGAAATTTGCGGCGCAAATCGGGGTTTATATCGAAACACCGCAGGAAGATTGGTATACAGCAGCATAAGGAGAAGAAAAATGGAACAAAAGCGAATCAAATTGTTTCACAAAATAAAAACAACAGGTAAAGGCCAGGATTGGCTTTGGCTCCTGCAAGGGTTGAAGGATATTAAAGCAGGTAAACGGTGTGAACGTGTTTGGTTTCCGATCATTCAAGGTGGTAAAAATGACGAAACAAATTAACATTGAAGACCTTTTGCCGTTGTTAAAAACCGGTTGGGTTGCGATGGACGAAAACGGAGATTGGTTCTGGCACGGACAAAAGCCGGGGTTAGAATATGAAGAGTGGCATTCACGGGGAGATGTTTGTTGGTATATTAGTGGTTCCTTTAACATTACTCCTGCGGAAGATTGGAAAAAATCACTGATGAAAGTGAGGGAAGATGAATGATAGATTTAAGTTTCGCGCTTGGGATAACTTGGCTCAAAAATACCTAGACGACTTTTATGTAGACGGTGAAACCGGTCTCATCATGTATTCTGCGGCCGAAGACGAAAACAATGTTGTCCTTGAACAATGCACCGGCTTAAAAGATAAGAACGGAAAGCTGATTTATGAGGGGGATATCATTGAATTAACTCGTTCCAGAAATTATGGTTGGTGCGAAAAAGGAAGAAGGCTTGAGGTTCAATGGAATACTTTTAATTGTTGCGGATTTGGATTTGGTAAGATTGGAAATTTAACAGAAAAATGTGCGTCGAATTGCATTGTCATCGGCAACATTCATGCAAACAAGGAGCTGTTAAAATGACAGACTTTAAACTTTTGACACGATCTGACATTCGGTTGATGCTGGGCGTCAAGAGCAATACAATCATCCGTCGGCTGGAAAAAGAAGGAAAACTCCATCAACACCCTCTTTTCAAACTCCGGTATGATCCAAACGAAGTCAATACATTGTTTGGCATCAAAAACACGGCCGCACTTGCCAATGATGACTATTCGGCAGATGCTTGGAAATAGTGATGAAAACGGTACGTGTTAAATATTTTAAAATTCATAAAAAAAAAGAAGGATGTAGCTATTATTTCGCACCACCCTCCAATTTGGCGCGCCTTGTTGCTCAAAATTCCGACGGCTTGATTCAATTAAAATACAAAAAGCTATCCAACACTTACGAAGAAGCTCAACTCGAAGCGATTGAAATTTATAACACCCAAATCAAACCCTATTTGACACGTACCCAAAACGCAACCGTTTTAAAACAAAGCCTTTCTTACATTTGGGAAGAATTCAAAAAACGGCGCGGGATTGATTGTCCGGCCAAAGGAAATGTTCTATTGGAAAAACCATTGGCCCCCAAAACAATTAAAGATTATAAACGATCCTTTTCTCATCTTACACAAATCAAAAATAACAACGGAAAACGGTTGATTGACCTAAATTTGGATATGATCCAACCCCAAATTGTGGACAGTATTTATCTGAAACTGTTTGATATTTGCAAAGAACGATGGGCGCATAACGGCATGGATTTGCTCCGCTTGCTGTTTAATTTTGGTCACGACAAGCTGGGTGTTTTGCAAAACAATAATCCGTTTCAAAATAAACGCTATCCCCGAACAAAACACACGAAAAAATTATGGACAGCAGAAACAGTCGCTTTGTTTGATACCTATGCCAAAGAACTGGGATATAACGATGTCGGCCTGGCCATCCGATTAAACATTTGGACAGCGCAAAGGCCAGCCGATGTTCTTTCTTTGGAGATGACGCAATTAAAGACAAAAGACGGCTTTCATTATTTTGAAATTATTCCGCAAAAAACGGAAAAACATAACATTACAGCCTACGCTCCCGTACCAGCTTTTTTATATGAAGAAATCAAAAACAGAAGCGGACACTTGTTGCGGCAAAAAGATGGGAAACCGTATGGAGCGCGAACTTTTGAAAAACATTATCAACAAATCATCAAAAAAGACGAACGATTAAAAGGTTTGTCTTTTCAGGCCACGCGGAACAGCGCCGGCACCGCCTACCATGACGCAGGGAGCAGCACTGGCCAAAATATGACAATTATGGGACACACACAAGCCAACACGAACTTGTCGATTTACCGGCAAAACACACCAGAACAAGCAGCAGAAGCTCTGCGAAAACGACTGGAATATGAGCAACGGAAAAATCATGTTGACAATGGATTTAAAGTGTGAGTATGATAGTTTTGTTACAGCAAGGGCTGTAATGGAGCTTCAAATCTCCAATACGATAGGCGGACAAACCGCCTCTTATTCGGCGGTTCTTTTTTATGTCCAGTGGGAGGTAGTGTATGTCCAAGCGGAAGCCAAAGACTATCTCGCTCGATTCCTATCGGTTGGGTTTTGAACCACTGGACACCTATCTTCAAAAATAAGTGTTCATGGATGCTCCAAACTTTAACGATAGGAGTAAAAACAATGAACACACTTGTTCAAATTATCAACAATCAAGCAAAAACCACATCTAACATCATTGCCGAAACTTTTGGCAAACGACATGACAATGTTATCCGGGCTATCGAATCGTTGGAAATCCCAGAAAACTTCGGCGCCCTCAATTTTGAGGTCGTTGAATACACTGACGCCAAAGGTGAGCTCCGCAAGGCTTACGAAATCACCCGCGACGGCTTCACGTTGCTGGCAATGGGCTTTACCGGTAAAAAAGCGATGGAATTTAAAATCAAATACATCAACGCTTTTAACGAAATGGAAAAGGCGCTCATGGACAAACATGCACGTTACGCCGCCCTTCCCTTTGACCCCGTTCCATACACACCGGCGGACTTTGTGGAGAACAAAGCGTTTATGAAGGCTATCGGCGGCATGGTGAAAAAATGCTGTGCTGTGGCTATTAAAGACGCCTTTACGGAGATAGTACAGACCGAACCGGTTAAAATCACGTTTCCGAAAGAAAAAAAGCTGGATGAAAATCTGACAAAGATAGCAACAGCCATTTTGGAATATGGCCACGTTCGTGAAACAACCGGACGGATACAAGGCATGCTAACGGCTACCTTCGATCCAAAGTTTCAGGAATTTAAGCAAAAACTGAATTAACACCAACCGGGGCGGTGAACGCCGCCCCTTTTCATAAAAACAGACTCGGGAATTCACATTTCCGGGTCTTTTTTTTTGCTTCAAAAATTTTCGAAAATTAAAAAAAAATCGTTTAAAATCAATGATGGGAAATAACATTATTTTTCGAAAAATAAAAAAATAAGTCCTTGAAAAACAAGGACTTCACTGGTCGGAGTGGCGGGATTTGAACCCACGACCCCTACGTCCCGAACGTAGTGCTCTACCAGACTGAGCCACACTCCGACAACGAATGCCCTTTTATATACTCATTTTAAAAACTTTGCAAGAACTTTTTTATTTTTCTTTTTCCGTTTTTTACAAATGTTGTCTTTTCTACAAATTTCATGTATAATAAAGTGATAAGAGAGGATAACAACATGAATGAATTTAAACAATTGTTATCAACCGGTGTTGCTACAAAAGCTCTTGGGCTTTCCTCGTCCACTCTTGTTAAAGAAGCACCAAATGCATCTCAAATCACGCAAACATACACTCAAGATGCACAATCAAAAGCCCCTATCCTGCCTGAAGGAAGTACTGAAGAAAAAAATCAACTATGGCAAATTTATCAAGATATCGGCCAAACAAAAACCGGACGCCAGTTATTGAACGAACTTGACGCTTTCTACCAAAAAACAGGGAAACGCGTCCCTGTTTCCTTTGAGTATTTATTACCACCAAATACTGCCGGTCGCTGGCTGGGACTGGCAGGGAAGATCGTCTTGAGTCCTAACTTTCCTACACCTTCGCTTTCCCTAGCTCATGAACTACGCCATTACATTCAGGACAATCGGACATTCAATTCTGATAATATAAAGTGTACATCTATAAAAGATGCCTTTATTTTATCAATGCTTGATGAAGTGGAAACTGCTCTCCAAGACACACTCATTAATGATGAAAAAAATAATAATAATTCTTTTGTCTCGATTTACAGAAAGCTTAAAAAGAAAGCTTCCAAAAAGTTTCCGAATGATGCTGAAAAGCAAGAGCGGTATGCTAAAACCGAATTCGTTAAAATCTTTTTGAAAAACAGAGAGCTTCCTATATTCTCATTTAAAATGAGTCCAGCCTACATACCTGTGGCCGAATTTAAGGAATATCACGCATGGAGAGAGCATTATGAAAAACAAGCCGGCAATAACCTATGCTTTTACAGTTACAACTCTAATCCACAGGATAAAGTTCAGGCTGACCAAGCTTTTTCAGACTTTATCCATGCGATGGGCGTTGACCTGACGCCGGATTATCTCCGGAAAAATGTATTTGTTCCCCTTTTAACCGACACCCGTTTCAAGTACACAGAGGCCGGAAAAAAAGTTAATATTTCGCTGCGCAGCGAACGAGGCCTTAACATTCTTTTAGAAACTGTTGACGGACAAATTTCGCACAAAAAGACTTATGATAAAGACGGTGAATTCCTTTCAGGTGAGTTCTACGAAGACGGCAAATTGAGTTTAAAAAGAACACCAAAAGAAAAGATAGTGTATCTTTACGATACAGAAAAAGGAACTATTTCAGTTGGATGTTTCGACACAAAAACAGATCGTCTTGTATATGATAAGCAATACAACGAGAAAACGGGGCGTCTTGTGTATGATAAACAATATGACAAGAAAACAGGGGCTCTTGTACATGATATTAAATACGACGAGACCGGCCGGGTTATATCTGATAATGTTAGAGATGTATCTGGGGCATCGACGGAAAACAAAACTACGGATTCTGAAAAAGGACAAAAACCGTCTATAAGTTCTTTAAAAGAGACGTTAAAATCGGCGTCAACAGAAAACAAAACAACGCCGACATCGTCTCATTTACCTGTTAGTAGCCTTGTCAGCATCAAAAACGCACAAACGAAATAAAACCGTTTACTTTTTCCAAAGAACCGGCTATATTTCTTTTTACACAACTTCCAAATAAAGGAGCACACCATGAGCGCTTATGACGATTTAACCCGAAAATTCCATCAAGCCATGAACATCCCCGTTGATGCGCCGTTTGACGCAAATCTGTTGGCTTTGCGCCAGACACTGATTGAAGAAGAAACAAAAGAGCTTTTCGATGAAGTTCAACAAGCCGTCAAGGAAATTCAAAACAACGGGCAAGTTTGTGCCAAAACCCATGAAAACATGATGAAAGAGTTAGCGGATGTTTTGTTTGTTTCTTTTGGATTTGCTGCTTCTTTCGGTTTTCCGATAGATGAAATTTTCAAACGCGTTTACGAAAGCAACATGTCGAAATTGGGGGACGACGGCAAACCGATTTATCGTGCTGACGGTAAAATCACCAAAAGCCCGAATTACCGCAAACCGGACTTGTCCGATCTTGTAAAATAATTGATTTTTCCTTTATTTTTGCGTATAATAGGTAAATAAAGGAGAGAGACATGGATTTAAAAAGAAAACTTTCGACATTGGCTTTAATCGGTTCGACGCTTTTGTCGCCGATGGGTCATGCCGATGAAAAAGCTGACTCTGCACCGCCGCCCCCCTCTCAAGAACACGTTATTTCACATGATTTTGATACGCTTTACGGTCGACTCAATTTGCAACGGCAGCAAACTCCGGAAGAAGCCAAAAATCTGCGTTATTTGTTTCAAGCGTTTTACCAAATGCATCAAGGCCCCGAACGGATGCAAGCGCTCATACAAACCAAATGCCACATCGGGTATGTGGATAAAAACGGCCAAAATGATGTCCCTGCCCCGTCCGGCGGTTATTTATCAAAAAGTACCGGCCTTTACGGCACATCATATGAAATGGTACTCAATCCGAAAAAACCGATTGAAACCCAATTGTCAACGCTGGTGCATGAAAGTGTCCACTTACAACAACACCTATACAAAAAAGCAAATCAATTTGAAGGTGACCAAACATTGACCCCCTTGGCTTATGCTGCCCAAACGCTTGCTTCGGAAATGGATGCAGACGTCTCCTCTATCGAAACCATTTACAAGCAAAAAGAAAAATATGCCGCCACTTGGGCCGCTTTTGACAAAGACTTACCTCATGCAAAACAAGCCTACGCTCAAGCAAAAGCTGACGGATTAAATGATGACATGGCTTATACAAAAGCCTGCCAAGCCTCTGTTAAGGATTATGATGCGGCTCAAAAACGTTTGTTTGGGTATGGCATTCAGCAAGCGCTTATTGACGGATACAAAATGTATTATGCTCGACCGGGAGACAAAGGAACTGTCTCTGCCAACAATATGATGGCAATTCTGTCGCAGGGACGATACAAAGGTGACTTTGAAAAAGATATCAAGGCTTATCAACCCACACCGACACACTTAAAAACAATTGCGACGGAGTTAAAACAAAACGGCATTCAAACCAAACGCATGAGCGAATTGACGGAAAAACCAACCGCATCGCTTGAAAAAATACAAAATCGCCAAAATACGTATTAACTTATCCTCTTGACAGTTGATTGGGAATGAGATAAAAAGGATTAACAATCAATAGGGAGATTTCACATGTTCCAACTTTTCAATC
>CALGXF010000001.1 GCA_937935995.1 uncultured Alphaproteobacteria bacterium | reverse complement strand
CCCCCCAGCGTCAAGCACTTTTTTATATTTTTTTTCATAAAAAAAAAGGCCGTGTTTTCGGCCTTTTATAAAATCTTTTTGTTATTTTTCTTTTTACGGAACCCAATAAACGGTTAAAACCGGACCGCCGAAAAAGGAATCCGATGCACGGTTTTCGCACGCAGATGCCATCGCCTCTCGTTGACTTTCCGGATTATCAAACAGATGTGTACCGACTTTTATCCTGTCAGCACCATTGGGAACGGCGGATTGAACAACTTTGGCACACACGTCATTCGGTAAATTAACGAGTGTTGCCGACATCAGCGGCCTGCCGTCTTCTTGTGTTATTCCCATGTTCCATGCAGCATCTTCATAAGCTTGATATAAACCCGTTCGGCCGTTTTCTCCTTTACAAAAAGCAGACGGAATATCTGCATTTTGGCAAAGCAGCGCATAATTTTTAGAAAATCCCGTTCGATTATCTTGATACGGGCAAGACCCCGCTCCCATACATTTTTCAATCATCGAAAACCGAATATCATGGTAAAATCCTTCAGTCAGCATTTGCCGCCCCATATTAATTGCCGTTTGAATGCCGCTGATACCGCCGATTGTCAAAACACCGGCTATGGCTAAAACCGCCAGCATTTCAACCATTGTTCTTCCCGTTTGTTTCATGAAATCTGTCTCCTTGCTTTTAAGATAAGAAGAAGTCATTCTAAAAACAAGTTTTTTTACATCGTGCTTTTAAAATTGACACACCATTTGATAAAAACACCTTGACTTTTTGGTGAAATAAAGCAACCTTAAACAAGATTAAAACGAAAGATAAAAAAATGAAACCTTTTCCACGTGTCCTTAAAAAATGGCTCCCGCTGTTGCACAGAGCCTACTTATTTTTAAAACCGGCTTACTGGCGATTAAGAACGCCGGCTCAAAAAAGATTCGACACGCGGTTGCAATACATTTTCGTCGGATGTTGTATCGGCGTTTTGCTGGTCGCATCCGTTATTCCGGCTGCCAATAAACTGATTTCTTATTCTTTGGATAAAAAGGAAACATCTGTTTTAACACAAAAAGAACCGACTCGTGTTCCGGAATTACCCAAAACGCCGGAAGAACAGCTTTTGTTCAATATTGAAACCGGTAAAATCAAAACGATTTCATTGGCTTTGACCAAAGGGGAAACGCTTTCGGGCTTGTTAAAACGCGCTGACGTTTCGATGAAAGAAGCGCTCCAAACGGCTAAAGCACTGGAATTGGTTTTAGATATTCGCAAGCTGCGGCCGGAACAGGTTTTTGAGCTGTATTTCAGTGAAGACAACACATTTTACGGATTGCGCATGGAAACGCGTCAAGGGGATTTAGTGTCTGTTTTCAAAGATGTTGACGGCATTTTTATCCCACAAGCCAAAGAAGGAAAAATCGTTTCCGAAATGGTTCAAGTCGACGGCATCATTAACTCAAGCTTTGCCAAAGCCGCCGACGAGGCCGGTATCCCAAAAGCCATTTCGGCGCAAGTAACTCAAGCTTTGGACGGTGAAATTGATTTCAGAACGGACTTACAGGCCGGTGCACCGTTTCAAGTCATTTATGAAAAGAAAGTCACGGAAACGGGGCGTGAAGTCGGAAAGAGCACGTTACAGTTTGTTTCTTTGAGAGCCAACAACAAAGTTTACAATCGGTATTACTTTGTTGATGCGGCGGGTAATCCGGGATTTTACAATGAGTACGGGGAAAGCGCTCCCAAAACATTAATGAAGCGTCCTTTGGGGCGCGGCCGGATTTCTTCACCGTTCGGCATGCGGCGGCATCCGATTTTAAAATATCAAATTCATCATTCCGGTACAGATTTTCCGGCACCGCTGGGAACGCCGATCCCGGCCGGCGGAGACGGTGTCATCGTTCAAATGGGGTGGAATGGTGCTTACGGAAAATACATTAAAATTAAACATACCAATACGTATTCAACGGCTTACGGTCACATGAGCCGACTGAACGAAGATTTACATGTCGGATCTTATGTCAAGCGCGGAGAAATCATTGGGTATGTCGGATCGACAGGTCGGTCAACGGGGCCTCACCTGCACTATGAAGTCATCAAAAACGGAAAACAAGTCAATCCGTTGAACACTTACACCATTCCCAAACGTTCTTTAAAAGGCGACGCGTTGACAAAGTTCAAAGAACGGGCAGCACAGATTAATCCGGCTTATCAGTATCCTGCCGAAACAACGTCTAATACGCAATAGGATCCGCAACGGAAACATGCATTTTTTCCATTTCCTGTTGGATTAAAATTTCGGGATCCAGTTCTTCCAAAGATTTCATCCGTTCTTCCCGAGACGAATCTTCTTCTGTTTCGTTAATCTCGGTCTCATCATCCAACGTCAATCCTTCTTCAGTCAACAAGGACGGTTCATCTTTGAATTTTTTCTCCCACGCGATAATGTACTGTGTAATCAAACCACGCATAAAATCTTTATCCGCAACCAATTCTTTTATACGTTTTTCAAAATAGTCTTTGTGCATATCCGCACATGAACCGACTTGCGAAAAAGCCATGAAAATGTTCGGATTTCGGAAAACCGTCTGCGAAACATCCATCGCATCAATGATTTTAAATCGCCGCATTTCCGCTTCTGCCGCATATAAACTGGTAATCATAAAATCCGCTTCCTTTGTTATCAATTTTTTAAACGCATTTCTGGCGCCGGAAACTTCCGTTATTTTCACCGTTTTCGGAAAAGTCGGTTGCAACAAAGGCCAAATCATCTCTTCTTTGCGCACGACTCCTTTTTTACCAGCCAATTCGGCAAAATCTTTGACTTCAGGCAACGTTCCTTTTAACGAAACAATCACAAAAGGATTGCTTAAATAAGCCGGAAAAACAATATCCAACGTTGCGTAAGGATCATTATCGTAATAAGTTGCCAACAAGACATCCGATTGCCCGCGGCGAACGGCTTTTTGCCCTTCCGTATAAGTCAAATAACCGCTGTTTTTGATATCCAATCCGCGTTCTTTAGCTATTTTTTCAAACAAAGCATACGCCAAGCCTTCATTTCGAATCAAAGCCGTCGCATCCAATCTGTTTTTTTGTGTTTCCACCCATCCGAAAGGCGGATAATTAACAAATCCCGAAACGCGAATTGGATGAAACCCGGCACCGCAAAGTGAAAAATTTTCCTTTTCCGTTTTCGAAGACGTGTTTGTTTCTTCTTCCACATAGGCAACATTTGACGTTCGCGTCGGTCGACGACTTTTTGAAGCCGCATCCGCTGTCGTTATCATCAACAATCCCATTAATAAAGCTATTCCGAAACGTTTCATTTTATTCATCCTTTTTCCGAGACGACGGCGGATTTAAAACCGCCTCATCTTTTCTTCAGCCGTCGGTTCAATCAACCGGTTCGTCGGCAGATAAACCGTTACTGTTGTTCCCTTATTTTCCGTACTTGTCATTTCCACATGACCGCCGTGCAATTCAACCAACCGTTTAACCAGCGACAAGCCTAAACCGCTGCCGGTATGCGCGCGGGTCATGATATTTTCAACCTGAGTAAAAGGCGTAAACAATGTCCCGATTTTATCTGCCGGAATCCCGATACCGTCATCTTTCACAATCAATTCCAGCTCCCCTTTGTCCGACTTTTGAACATTAATCTGAATATGCCCGCCGTCATGCGTGAATTTAATGGCATTTGATAATAAATTTAACATGATTTGTTTGATAATCCGATCATCCGCCCGGACAAAAGACACATCCGAAGCAATTTCAAGCTTCAAGTCTCGTTTGTTGGCATCCGGATAATGTTCAACCAAAGACATAATTTCCTGCATCAATTCATGAATATTTAATTCTTTTTCATTCAACCGTTGATGCCCGCTTTCCACACGTGACAAGTCTAAAATATCATTAATCAAAGACAACAAATGCTGGCCGCTGGAATGGATGTATTTCACATAATCAATGTATTGCGGATTATCAATCTTGCCGAACGTTTCCATTTCAATTGTTTCCGAAAACCCTAAAATCGCATTCAGAGGCGTTCTTAATTCATGGCTGACGTTTGCCAGAAAGTCCGTTTTAGCCCGGTTTGCTTCTTCGGCAGCATCTTTGGCCGTAATCAAATCGCCAATCATGATGTTCATATCGGCGGCCTGTTGTTCCATGATTTGCTTGTTCTTTTCCAATTCTTGAATCTGCGCGCGAAGCCGTTCTTCGTAGTTGCGGATAGCGGTTTGGGTCAAACTGCGCGCCCGTTGTTCTTCAATGTTTTTGCACAATTCCATAATCAGATTACCGAGCCGCTCCGGCCGCGTCCCGTTAAAATCATGTTTGCGCGAGGAAAAGAAACTGATAAATCCTTCCACCACACCGTTAATCGTTACCGGAAAAGCATACGTTGATTGAAACAACGTCGGGCTTAAAGAATACCAATACTTTTGATAATAAGGAATATTTTGTGTATCCGCATATCCGAACGGTTTTTTACGCAAAAGAACCTGAACCATAGCCGATTCCTGATCGCCCGGATCATCAATATTCAAAAATTCAATCCGGGATGCTAATTTCTTTTCTTTCCCGGTCATGACATCAATATAAATTTTATTGTTTTTAAACCGCCCGTAAAAGCCCATCGAAAAATCATACGCTTTTAAAATGGAATTCAAAACCTGTTTAATTAAAAAGGTTTCGTCATTTTTCTGGTCAAAACTCCTCAAATAAGACAACACGGAAAACAAAGCCGTGTAATCTTTGGCAAATTCATCTTTTTGCTTGTAATAAGAAATATCATCAATTAAAAACAAAAACTCTTTTTTGGGCTTGGACAAAAGGGTCGCGCGCAACCGACAAAAAACGACTTCTCCGTTTTTCTTTTTCAAATCCAGTCGTTTTTCAAAAGAATCTTTGGTTTTCATTTTCATCAGTTCGTTAAACGACAAATCCGTTTCATACAACAAAAAAGAATCAAACGGTTTCATTAACATTTCTTCAGGCGTATAAAGCAATAATTCCGACAACATCGGATTGGAATAAATGACTTTATCACCTTGTAAAATCGCGATACCGATGCGCGCCCATTCTATTAAATGTTCTTTTTCGATTAAAACTTCTTTCAATCCTTGATTGGCTTCAAATAAATATTGGTTTTTGCGGCGAATGAACCGATTAATGTTCTCCGGATAAAAAAAGCCGTAAATCCGTGTCAGCCCGATAAATAAAATAACGGCCGACCAGAAAATGGAGAAAAAGAAAAAAGCTCTCCCGACCGCATAAACTGTCTGTTTGGCAATTTCTTCATCCAATTCCAAAACGCGCCAGCTCCATTCATAGGTCAAAATCGTCATGCAGACCAAAACGACCGAGGCCAACAAAACGGTCAAAAGCGCATACTTATATTGCCAAAACAAGTATTTCATGTTTACTTTTTTCATGAAAGAAGACTCCTTTATTTTGACTTTAACGCAAACACCTTAATAAAGAATAAAAAAATTTGAAAATTGTCTTGCACAAAAAGAACAAATCGTGTACATTTTCATTTAAATAAGAAAAATGTTGTATTTTTGAATAAGGCGTTTATAAAGATAGAATATCAGTTTAAACAAAGGGAACAAAAAAATGATGGATAAAGAAAAAGCTTTGGGCGTTGCCCTTTCACAAATCGAAAGAACTTTTGGTAAAGGGTCAATCATGCGGCTGGGTCAATGTGACAATGCCGTTGAAATCCCGGCAATTTCTACCGGTTCTTTGGGACTGGACATGGCGCTTGGTATCGGCGGGCTGCCCAAAGGTCGGATTATTGAAATCTATGGGCCGGAAAGCTCCGGGAAAACAACGCTTGCTTTGCACGTGGTTGCCGAATCTCAAAAACAAGGCGGTTCCTGTGCCTACATCGACGCTGAACACGCGATGGATCCTTCTTATGCGGCTAAATTGGGCGTCAACATCAATGATTTGTTAATTTCCCAACCGGATACCGGAGAACAAGCATTGGAAATCGCGGACACGCTGGTGCGTTCCGGTGCGATTGACGTTTTGGTGGTCGATTCGGTGGCCGCTTTGGTTCCGAAAGCCGAAATCGAAGGCGAAATGGGTGATCAGCACATGGGGTTGCAAGCCCGTTTGATGAGCCAAGCTTTGCGGAAACTGACGGCTTCCGTTGCCCGGTCGAACACATTGATTATTTTCATTAACCAAATTCGGATGAAAATCGGTGTCATGTTCGGAAATCCCGAAACAACAACCGGCGGAAATGCGTTGAAATTCTACGCTTCCGTCCGACTCGATATTCGTCGTATCGGTGCCGTTAAAGACCGCGAAGATACGATTGGGAACCAAACACGCGTTAAAATCGTTAAAAACAAAGTGGCCCCGCCGTTCAAAACGGTTGATTTTGACATTATTTACGGCGAAGGTATTTCCAAAACCGGTGAAATTTTGGATTTGGGTGTCAAAGCCAATGTGGTTGAAAAATCGGGTTCTTGGTATTCTTACAAAGGCAATCGTTTGGGACAAGGCCGCGAAAGCGCTCGGCAATATTTAAAAGACAATCCCGATGTCATGACCGAAATCGAAAAAGCAATTCGGGCGGATGCCTCTGAATTGGCTCAAAAAATGATTATGGATGATCATGCGCCGGCCCCAGCCGAAGAAGGAGCCGCTGCCGCACCTCTTGAAGAATAACGGACAAGACTGAAAAAAACAAAGCTCGGTCTTGTCACCGAGCTTTTTTTTCGATATAATCACCCCACTTTTATTATTGATAGGACAGAACAAATGACAATTACAAACGATATACGGCAAAAATTTGTAGACTACTTTATCAAACAAGGACATACACATGTTCCGAGTTCTCCGCTGGTTCCTTTGAACGATCCGACGCTGATGTTTACAAACTCCGGCATGGTGCAATTCAAAAACTATTTTACGGGCGCCGAAAACCCGCCGTATACCCGTGCAACCACTTATCAAAAATCTGTCCGCGCCGGCGGAAAGCATAATGACCTCGATAACGTCGGTTATACATTGCGCCATCATACGTTTTTTGAAATGCTGGGCAACTTTTCGTTTGGTGATTATTTCAAAGACGATGCCATTTTCTTTGCTTGGGATTTATTGACGAAAGAGCTCGGCATTCCCAAAGAAAAACTGTACGTAACGATTTTCCATAATGATGAACAAGCACACGATATTTGGAAAAAGGTTGCTAATTTGTCGGAAGACCGCATCATTCGGATTGCAACCAAAGACAACTTTTGGCAAATGGGTGATACGGGGCCATGCGGGCCGTGTTCCGAGATTTTTTATGACCACGGAGACAAATATTGGGGCGGATTACCCGGCACGCCTGAAGAAGACGGAGATCGGTATATCGAAATTTGGAATTTAGTGTTTGACCAATTTGAAGATTTGCCGGACGGTTCCCGCATTAACATTCCTAAACCGTGCATTGACACGGGATCAGGTTTGGAACGGTTAAGTGCCGTGTTACACGGAACAAACGACAACTTTGCCATTGACGTCATGCGCGGCTTGATTGAAAATGCGGCACACATTGCCGGCACGGATCCGGACGGATTAAACCGCATTTCTCTGCGCGTTATTGCTGATCATTTGCGTTCTTCGGCGTTTTTGATTGCAGACGGCGTGTTGCCTTCGAATGAAGGACGTGGCTATGTGTTGCGTCGGATTATGCGTCGAGCCATGCGGCATGCGCATTTAATCGGATGCAAAGACCCGCTGATGTATAAACTGGTCGAGGGATTAAAAGAACACATGGGTGACGTTTATCCTGAATTGGGACGGGCGCAGGCATTGATTGAAGAAACGTTGAAATTAGAAGAAACCCGTTTTAAACAAACGCTTGACAAAGGATTAAAGCTGTTGGATGCGGAAGTTGCCAACATCGGCGAAGACAAAACATTGCCCGGAGAAGTGGCATTTAAACTGTACGACACATACGGGTTCCCGTTGGATTTGACACAAGATGCTTTGCGTGCCAAAGACATCACGGTTGATGTCGATGCGTTCAACGAAGCGATGGAAAAGCAACGCGAAGAAGCGCGTAAAGCATGGGTTGGTTCGGGTGATACGGCAACAGAAAACGTTTGGTTCGAAGTATCCGAAAAAGTCGAACCGACTGACTTTTTAGGTTATACCTCAACCGAAGCCGAAGCGCAAATCGTGGCTTTGGTAAAAGACGGACAGATGGTTCAAACGTTGAATGCCGGCGATGAAGGATACATTGTTACCAATCAAACGCCTTTCTTCGGAGAAACGGGCGGACAAGTCGGCGACATCGGCCTGATAACGACGGACAAAGGAACTTTCCGCGTGACAGATACACAAAAGAAGTTAGGTAAGCTATTCGTTCACATGGGAACATTGGAAAAAGGGCAAATTCAAGTCAATGACAATGTCCTGATGACCGTTGATGTGAAACGGCGCCGTCGGATTCAAGGGCACCATTCCGCAACACATTTATTGCAAGCGGCTTTACAGGAAGTTCTCGGAAAACACGTGGCGCAAAAAGGATCTTACGTCTGCGCGGATTATTTGCGTTTTGACTTCAGCCATCCGCGGCAAATGACTTTGGATGAAATCAGCCGCGTTGAAGAAATCGTCAACGAAATGGTTTTAAACAACTTAACCGGGACGACACGGCTTATGACGCCCGATGAAGCGATTGAACAAGGTGCGATGGCTCTTTTCGGGGAAAAATACGGTGAAACCGTTCGCGTGGTGACATTCGGCCCCGTTGAAAAACCGGTGTCCATTGAATTGTGCGGTGGGACACATGTATCACGTACCGGTGACATCGGTTTGTTTAAAATTATTTCCGAAGGTGCTGTTTCCTCTGGTGTTCGCCGGATTGAAGCCGTAACGGGAATGGCGGCTTATGAATACACGAAACGGACAAGCGACACATTGGCGGCAGCTTCCGAACTGTTAAAAACAACATCGGATAAAGTCACCGCTCGGATTCAAACCTTGATGGACGATAAAAAGAAATTGGAAAAACAAATTTCCGAAATGCGTCAAAAAGCGGCGATGGTTGCTTCCTCCGAAGGGGTGGCCGAAAAACATGACATGGACGGACTTCCGTTTACCTTTATCGAAAAAACACTGCAAGACGTCCCTGCAAAGGAATTAAAAGGAATGGCTGACCAATTCAAAAAAGCCATTAAAACCGGCGTTGTTGCCTTAATCAGCACCAATGACGGCAAAGTTTCCATTGTGGTTGGTGTCACGGATGATTTAACGCATCAAATCAACGCCATTGATTTGGTAAAAATCGGAGCAGCGGCTGTCGGCGGACAAGGCGGCGGCGGACGGCCGGATATGGCTCAAGCCGGCGGCAGTCAACCGGGTCAGGTTAAACAGGCGATTGAAGCAATTAAGCAAGCATTAAAAGCATAGGCGTCATTCATGTTTAGAAAAAAAGCAAAAACGTTCTGCCTTTTCTGTGGTTCACAATTCGGTGATTTAACAGAGTTGCCCCAACAAGTCGAAGACTTTGCTTTCGGGTTGTCCGAAAAAGGCTTTCGGGTTATTTTCGGCGGCGGACAAGAAGGGTTAATGGGGCGTGTTTACAAAGGTGCCGCAAAAGCAACGCACCATCACATCACGGGCGTTCCTTTCTTTTCCATGCTCCATGAATTGAAAGAAAAAGATAAATTTGAAAAGCTGTTGATTGCCAAGACTTTGGGGCGCCGCAAAGATTTATTTGTCAAACACGCAGATGTTTTCGTGATTTTTCCGGGTGCTGTCGGAACAATCGATGAATATTTCCACACAACCGTTTTAAATGCTTACGGATTGATTGAAACCCCGATTATTATTGTCAATATCAATGGGTATTATGATGTGATGGAACAATTAACGATACTGCCGGTTCAACATCGCTTTATGAAAGCAGAAATGCTGAAAAATATTTACAGCGTCGCCTCGATTGAAGACATTCTGCCTTGTTTTGAAAAACGGCCGGAAGAAGCGTCTCTTTTTGCAAAATACCAACAGTTTTTTCAAAAAAACGGTTAAGTCAGCACGTCTAATTGAATATCTAACGCTTGCCTTTGTTCATTCATTTTCCGTTTTTGAACAAAAGCCGGCACCGGAGATGCTTTCGGCAAAGATGTTTTTTGTTTCATGCCTTCATCGTTAAAATAAAGGGGTGTTGCGGCCTGAATCGGGCGATGGTACCACCCGGTCACCAACACCAATTGTTTGTCCATCGTCATGTTCAAAATACCAGTTCCGCCGATAGTGCTGTCTTCTATATATTTATAACCGCCTTTTTGATAAAAAGGATTCACATCTTTACCAAAGCCGACCGCTCCGCCATGAGATCCTTCGACTTTACGGGTTAATTTCATAATCCCTTCCATCACTTTGTTCCGCGTATCCGGATTGTTTTGACGTTTGATAATTTTCGCCCCGATGGAATTCATAATAATATCCGTTGTGTTTTCCCCGTATTTAGCCGTAATCTGATGCCAATCTTGAACCACAACCAAGAAAATATTAGCCTTTGACCGACCGAAAGTAATCCCATCCGAAATGCTTTGTAAAGACGGCATTCGGGCAAAATCATCCAAAATAAATTCAACCGGATAAGGCCCCATGTCTGCTTGTAATGGGCCTTTGCTCATCAAATACCCGGTCACCATATTAATAAACAAATTGCAAACTGCACCGCCTTCATTGTTGATATAAAAAGTCACCGGCTCATGCTCACCCGTTTCGGGATTTTTAATGCCGCGTAAATCCTTGTACGTAAAATCATTTGATGATGTCCGGCTGCGAATAGCACTGTTTTTAAACAGTTCAATCCCTGTCTGTGCCATCGAAATCACCGAAGCCCGTTGTTTATCCGGCAAAGACAGAACTTGGTTTAACTCTAACAGCGCCCGCCGGCTGTATCCATAATAAAAAGTCTCATCAACAATGGTATCAAAAATGGTTTGCCAAACATCCAAACTCATCGCCATGATATCCCCTTGTTCACGGCGTTTGCGCAGCTCAATCGTTTTGGAAAACATCCAGTTATTCAATAAATCCAGCAACATCCCGAAAGATGCTTCCCGTCCGACCCAGTTGTGCGGCAAAGGATCCCATGAACCGATCGGTACATAATTTTGAAGAGACAGTTTTTTCTCTTGAACCGCTAAAGTTGCATTTTTTACTTCCGGCGTTTGTTGCATGCCTTGATAATAGCTCAACAACACGCCCAAGTCCGCAGCATCTATTAATTTTTGGCGCAGTCTGTTTAAAAAATAATCATTCGCCTGTGCTTGCGCGACTTTATTGGTGATGTAAATCGTTAATCCCGTTAAACAGGAACGCCCTGCTTTCACCCAATAAGGATCCGTTCCTTCCGGACCGTTCGGAATTAAAAATTCAACTAACGTGTCAATATAAGCATCACGCCCTTTGTGCTGCGGCGGCATGTTTTCTTCATTCAACGGGTTCCAACACGGGTAATAAATGCCTTGTTCGGGATTGTCTACTTTGCTGAAATCCATGATAAAAGTCGGCCCTTTGGTTGAACGATAACCGCTGGTTTTAGCCGCTAATTCTCCTTTGGGATCATGAATAAACAAACAGGCATTGTCCGCCGTTAAGATATTCGGAATAACCACGCCCGTTGTTTTTCCGGATAAAGGCGCTCCGATACAAAAGGCAGACCGCGTCTCGGTCAAATGCATCGGCTTTTTTTTAAAATTGCCAATATAAAGATATTTCCCCTTAAACAAACCCATTTTGCGAATATCATCCGAACGCGCCTCGCGCCCTCTTCCGAAATGTTGCGGCCGATAATCATACGGATTATATCCAATCATAAAACCGCAAAACAGAACATACGCCATCATCGGAATTAACGGTATTTTCCATTTAAAAAATGACGCCCACGTCGCATGTCTGGGTTCATTGAAAATGTAATCGGAAAACCACGAAAAGTATGTTTCTAAAATGTATGTCGGCGCGGCGAAACTATCCGCCCAAAAGCCGGATACTTGTGAAAAAGCATGTGCCGAAAAAGAATCGCCGACCAGAACAGCCAACGAGATAAAAAGAGCCGCCATTGCCCAAAAAACCAAAAATCCCAGCCCGAATGTCACGGCTAAAAAAGCAATGGCACGGCGACGATCGTTGTATGCTGGATTTAATCTCATTTACGCTCTCTTTTTCAACTGAGTCCGTTCCGTACGCACGCGGGCTTTTTGTCGCCCGATGACTTTGGTCGTTGCATTTGAAATCGGCATGTGATTATTTTCTTGAATTTTATCGCGCGGTGTTTTTAAATCCTCGGTTTTCTTGACATCGGGAATGATTCGCTTTTCCTTTTTCGGCGGGCGTTTTAACTTTTTTGCATAAGGATGAAAAGCCTGTTTTTTCAAAGCCTCCGCCTTACCGAATTCGCCAGCCTTTTCTGCCCGTTCGACCGCAATTTTATTCATCATGATTTCAAGCGTTCTTTCGGACAATTCCGCAATTCTTTTTTGCTTTTCTTTCAATGCGAACAATCGTTCAGAACCGGCAATGTGCCGCTTGTCAATATACGTTCCCGTTAAATTCACACCATCCAACACAAAGGCCGATAAATCAATATCCGTCACATCCACATGCGTTAAATCCAACATACGCAAATCAATGTAATGTAATTGGTCCGGCGGTAATTCCGGCAATTTGATTTTACCTTGTTCAATTTGGTCTATCAACCACGCCAACGTTTCCAAATATTTTTGATTATCCGCATCCATGGTTGTTTCGTTCATGGAACAGTTTTTACAAACAACGCCCTTAAACCTGGCATCCGTCACATCCGCGTCGTCCAAATTCGTGTTTTCCATATACGCATACGATAAATCAGCTTGTTTCAAAGACGCTTTAGAAAAATTTGTTTGTGTCAAATTTGCTTTAGATAAGATGATTCCGTCCAGATTAAACCCGGACAAATCAGCCCCCTTTAAATTAACGCCGGTAAAATCCTGCCCGGCAACGTTTTTACCCTCGCGCAAAGCCTTTATCAACATCAACGCCTGCGGATCGGTTTTATAGGTCTCCGCTTCGCTGGGCAACACATGCGCCGTATCGGAAACATACGGCAGAAAATTGTATTTGTCTTCTTCCGTTAAAGGTGTAGCGCCGATTTTCTTGGCCGGCCGTTTTAATTCTTGCATTGTCATGAGCTTATTATACCAGAAAACCATTAAATCACAAGTTTCTTTTTTCCCTTCTCCACACTTTCGGTTATCGGTTAAAAGATATTGGTCTGTTTTGGAATTTTATACGCTTTCATATTGATTTTTTTGTTTCAATTTGATATACTTTTCAAAAAAGTATTAGAGGAATTCAAAACATGTCTGCTTATATTAAAATCCGGGGTGCCAGAGAGCACAACCTGAAAAATGTCGATGTTGATATCCCGAAAGATCAATTGGTCGTTATTACGGGGCTATCCGGATCCGGCAAATCATCTTTGGCTTTTGACACCATTTATGCCGAAGGTCAACGCCGGTATGTCGAAAGTTTATCGGCTTATGCTCGTCAATTTTTGGAATTGATGAAAAAACCAGATGTTGATTTAATTGAAGGATTGTCTCCGGCGATTTCCATTGAACAAAAAACAACATCCAAAAACCCGCGTTCCACCGTCGGAACCGTAACGGAAATTTATGACTACATGCGTTTGTTGTGGGCGCGCGTCGGTGTTCCTTATTCACCGGCAACCGGTCTGCCGATTGAAAGCCAGACCGTCACGCAAATGGTCGATCGTATTCAGGCTTTGCCCGAAGGCAGTAAAATTTATATTCTGGCGCCGGTCGTTCGCGGCCGAAAAGGCGAATACAAAAAGGAAATTAAAGAATGGCAGAAAAAGGGATTCAGCCGTTTAAAAATCGACGGTACGCTTTATGAAATCGCTGATGTGCCGGAATTAAACAAAAACAACAAACATGATATTGACGTGTTAATCGACCGGTTAGTG
This sequence comes from uncultured Alphaproteobacteria bacterium, assembly GCA_937935995.1. GTDB lineage: Bacteria > Pseudomonadota > Alphaproteobacteria > CAAHEQ01 > UBA3637 > CALXXA01. The sequence continues at coordinate 15,078 of CALGXF010000001.1, read as the reverse complement.
ATTAAACCCGACTTACAAACACGGATTGCTTCATCCGTCGAAACGGCGTTGGATTTATCTGACGGCTTGGTTACCGTTGATAACTTAACCGATAACACCAGCTTTTTATTATCATCTAAATTCGCCTGCCCGGTTTCCGGATTTACGATTGCCGAAATCGAACCGCGTATTTTTTCTTTCAATAATCCGCATGGGGCTTGCCCGGCTTGTGACGGTTTAGGCGTTAAATTATATGTCGATCCCGAATTGGTTGTCCCGGATAAAACTAAATCTTTACGAAACGGAGCCATTGCTCCTTGGACATCATCCAGCGGAGAAATGTATCAATGGTACGGATATGCGTTGAACCATCTTGTCCGTTTGTTTCACATTGACCCGGACACACCGTGGAAAGATTTACCGCTTGACGTGCAACAAGCCATTTTATTCGGCACTTCCAAATCACGCGGTTATGAAGGCGTTATTCCCAACATGGAACGGCGATATTTGGAAACAGATTCGGATTGGATGCGCGAAGAAATTGCAAAATTCCAAAATAACGCGCCATGTGAAGTATGTCATGGCGAACGGTTAAAGCCGGAAGCTCTGTGCATTAAAATTGACGGGAAAAATATTTCCCAAGCGACGCATCAATCTATTGAATCGGCTTTAAAGTGGTTCAGCGCCGTCAATCAAACTTTATCCGAAAAAGACAATGAAATTGCCAGCCGGATTTTAAAAGAAATCAATGAACGATTGACTTTTTTGAATAATGTCGGTTTAGGTTATTTGTCGCTTGACCGGATGAGCGGAACGCTGTCGGGTGGTGAAAGCCAACGCATTCGTCTAGCCTCGCAAATCGGATCAGGATTAACCGGCGTTTTATATGTTCTGGATGAACCGTCCATCGGTTTGCATCAAAAGGATAATGACCGATTATTGGCTACTTTGCAGCATTTAAAAGCGCTCGGCAATACGGTCATTGTGGTAGAACATGACGAAGACGCCATTCGTTCGGCTGATTATGTGGTTGATATGGGGCCGGAAGCCGGTTCTCACGGCGGCAAAATCGTTGCCGAAGGAACGCCGCAACAAATCATTGACAATCCTTTAAGTACAACCGGTCAATATTTATCGGGCATGCGGCAAATTGCCGTGCCTGCCGTTCGCCGCAAAGGAAACGGGAAAAAGCTGACTATCAAAGGCGCTCAAGCCAATAACCTGAAAAACGTAACGGTTGATATTCCACTTGGGACTTTAACGTGCGTAACGGGTGTTTCCGGCGGCGGAAAATCTTCTTTGATTATTGAAACGCTTTACAAGGGGATTTCAAAAATTTTGAACAAATCTCGTGAAATGCCCGGACCGCATGATAAAATTATCGGGGTCGGTCAAATTGATAAAATCATCGACATTGATCAAAGCCCGATTGGACGCACACCTCGGTCAAATCCGGCAACATATACCGGGATGTTTACGCCTATTCGCGAATGGTTTGCCGGACTTCCCGAAGCCAAGGCCAGAGGGTATAAAGCCGGTCGATTTTCTTTTAACGTGAAAGGCGGCCGATGTGAAGCATGTCAAGGCGATGGTGTTTTAAAAATCGAAATGCACTTTTTACCGGATGTGTATGTTCAATGTGACCAATGTCAAGGGCAACGGTACAACCGTGAAACATTGGAAGTTACGTACAAAGGCAAATCGATTGCGGATGTGCTGGATATGACCGTCGATGATGCGCATGAATTTTTCAGTGCCATGCCGTCTATCCGCGACAAATGCGAATTGCTGCGCCGCGTGGGATTAGGGTACATCAAGCTGGGTCAATCAGCGACAACTTTATCCGGCGGTGAAGCGCAGCGGATTAAACTAGCGAAAGAACTGTCCAGACGCGCAACCGGCAAAACACTCTACATTTTGGATGAACCGACAACAGGGTTGCATTTTGCGGACATTCAAAAGTTACTGGACGTGTTGCATGCTCTGGTCGATCAGGGCAACACCGTTGTTGTCATTGAACACAATTTGGATGTGATTAAAACAGCCGATCATATTATTGATTTAGGCCCCGAAGGCGGCGACAAAGGCGGTCAAATTGTCGCTATCGGCACACCGGAAGACATTGCTGCCTGCCCGGAAAGCTACACCGGCCAATATTTGAAAAAGATGTTGAAAAAGTAAATCACATCTTTTTATCCGGATAATTAATAAGGATTTAGTCCACAAAATGGAAAGAGGAAGTTTTGCTTCCTCTTTTTTTATGTTTTGTAAAAAATACTTTTCTCGGTCGGGTAATTATGGTATACAAAGTTATGCCAACTTTTGAAATTGAAAACACTTTAAATATAAACGGATTGATTGCCGGCGTGGATGAAGCCGGGCGTGGGCCGTGGGCCGGGCCGGTTGTGGCCGGAGCGGTTTGTTTTCCGGATTTAAAAATTGCTGATGAAATCGCTCCGTTAATTAATGATTCCAAAAAACTGACACCGAAAAAACGTGAAAAAGTTTTTGATTTGTTGCATACCTGTGGGGCTTACATCGGCGTCGGGCAAGCCAGTGTCGAAGAAATTGACACGCTTAATATTTTACAAGCAACTTTTTTAGCCATGCGCCGAGCCGTCACACAAATTCATGAAAACCATCCGCTCACTTTTACGTTAATTGACGGCAACCGATTACCCAAATCCGATTGGCCGTGGCAGGCCAAAGCCGTTATTGACGGGGATGCTTTAAGCCTTTCCATTGCGGCCGGTTCCATTATTGCCAAAGTCACACGTGATCGGATTATGTGCTGTCTGGCCGAAGAATTTCCGATGTACGGATGGGAAAAAAATGCCGGGTACGGTGCACCGGCTCATATTGCGGGGTTGCAACAATACGGTATCACGCCGCATCACCGGAAATCTTATGCGCCGATTGCCAAAATAATCCAATCCGCCAAAGGGTTATAATTTTTTTCGACTCGAGTCGTTTTTGTTAACAAAATAGTTACCTTTGCCTTATAGACTGATGTTTATTAACGAGGTCTTATAAAAAAGGGGTAAAAATGTCATCACTGAAACTCAACTCTATTTATCAGGGCGACTGTATCGAAATTATGAATGCGCTGCCGGAAAAATCGGTCGATGTCATTTTTGCGGATCCTCCCTATAACATGCAGTTGGGTGGCGATTTGACTCGTCCGGACAGCTCTTTGGTTGACGGTGTCACGGATGACTGGGATCAATTTGACAGCTTTCGCGCTTACGACAAATTCACACACGATTGGATGAAAGCGGCACGCCGTATTTTAAAAGACAACGGAACCATGTGGGTCATCGGTTCTTACCACAATATTTTCCGTGTCGGTTGCCAGATTCAAGATATGGGTTTTTGGATTTTAAACGACATTGTTTGGACGAAAACAAATCCGATGCCGAACTTTAAAGGAACACGATTCACCAACGCCCATGAAACACTTATCTGGTGCGCCAAAAGCGACAAATCCAAATATACATTTAATTACGACAGCATGAAAGCATTCAATGAAGATGTTCAAATGCGCTCTGACTGGCATTTGCCGATTTGCACCGGACACGAACGGTTAAAAGATGAAAACGGCAAAAAAGTTCATACGACACAAAAACCGGAAAGTTTATTATACCGCGTGATTATGTCATCAACGAACCCGGGCGACGTTATTTTAGACCCGTTCTTCGGAACCGGAACAACCGGTGCCGTTGCTAAAAAATTAGGCCGTTCCTTTGTCGGCATAGAACAAGATTCCGTTTACATTGCCGCAGCCAAAGCCCGATTGGATGCTATTCATGAAATTGCCGATGCCAGCTTGCTGGAACCTACGTGCAAAAAAGCGGAACCCCGTATTCCGTTTGGTTCCGTCATTGAACACGGCTTGCTTAATCCGGGAGAACATTTGTTTGATGCCAAACGTAAATTTGTGGCTACCGTGAAAGCAGACGGCACATTGGTCACACCGTCGGCAACCGGTTCCATTCACAAAGTCGGCGCTCAACTGCAAGGGCTGCCGTCTTGTAACGGGTGGACATTCTGGCACTTTGAAGACCATCGCAAAAGCGAATTACAATCCATTGACTGCCTGCGCCAACAATTAAAGCACGAGTTGTTTGCCATATAATTCTTGACATGTGCGGCCTTTTTCCTTACAAATAAAGCAGAGGAAATTATGTCAGACCGTTTATTACACACACGCGTTAAAACAGCAAAAGGCCGTAAAGCTTCATCAACAAGATGGTTGCAGCGTCAATTGAACGATCCTTATGTCAAAGAAGCACAACGGCTGGGTTATCGCGGTCGGGCAGCTTTTAAAATTATTGAATTGGATAATCAATTTCATTTTTTCGCACCACACAAACGTATTGTTGATTTAGGCGCGGCACCGGGCGGTTGGACTCAAGTGGCTGTTAAACGGGTTCATTCAACGCCGGAACATCCGACGGTCTTCGGAATTGACATATTGCCGATGGATCCCGTCAGCGGGGCTGAATTGCTGGAAATGGATTTCACGGACGACAAAGCACCTGATGCGTTAAAAGAAATCATGAACGGGCCGGCCGACGTGGTCATGAGTGATATGGCTGCCAACACGACCGGTATTCCGTCTGTTGACCATTTAAGAACAATGAATTTAATCGAGCTGGCTTATGACTTTGCGTTACAAGTTTTAAATCCGGGCGGTTGGTTTATTGCCAAAATTTTTGCCGGCGGAACGGACAGTCAGTTTTTGGCGCAGATGAAAAAAAGCTTTGCCGTCGTCAAACATGTAAAGCCACCGGCCAGCCGAAAAGATTCCGTTGAATATTATGTTGTTGCAAAGGGTTTTAAATGCACCCCGAACAAATAAAAAAGGCAGCTGTTGACCTTCTGCATCAAATTAATCAAAGTCCGCATCCGGCCAACGAAGTGATTTCCGCCTACACACGCTCACGACGTTATATCGGTTCCAAAGACCGCAAAGCCTTGACCGATATGGTTTGGAAAGTTTTACGATACCAGGCGCATTTATCATGGCGAACAAAGGAAATAGATGCGCAAATTGCGCTTTTGGAAACAGCTCATCAAGACATGCCCGGTATGCCGGATTGGGTGAAATGGGAATGCCCTCAATGGCTGATAACGCATATACCGCAAGCGGATAAAGAATTGCCGGCTCTCATCACGCCGGCTCCGATTGTTCTGCGGGCGAACGGAGACAGAAACGCTATTCGAACCCGACTGGCGGCAGAAGGAATTGAAACAACCCTGACCGATAAATCCCCTTACGGATTGATTATGGCCAAACGGTGTCATTTAAATGTATCCGAAACATTTAAACAGGGGTTGATTGAAGTGCAGGATGAAGGTTCTCAACTGATTGCATTGGAAACTGAAATTCAACCGGAAGAACACGTTTTGGACATGTGTGCCGGAGCCGGCGGAAAAAGTTTAATTTTATCGCAAATGATGCACAACACGGGTCGTATTGTTGCGCATGATATTTCTTTTTTAAGTTTAAAAGAACTGGGGCGCCGTGCCAATCGCGCACAGGCAACCAACATTGAAATTGCAACAAAGTTGCCGGATGAAAAATTTGATACGGTTGTTGTGGATGCTCCTTGTTCCGGAACAGGGACATGGCGGCGATGTCCCGATGCCAAGTGGAAATTAACACCGGAACAATTTCAAAATATCCAAAAGACGCAAGCGATGCTTTTAAATCAAGCCGCTGAACGGACAAAAAATAAACTGTGTTATATGACCTGTTCTTTAACACAGGACGAAAATGAAACCCAAACGGCGGCTTTTTTACAACGGCATCCTGATTTTCATCTGATAAAAGAAAAACGCTTTTCTCCGTATCGCACACAAACGGACGGATTTTACGTTGCCGTGTTGCAAAAAACTTAATGCCGGCGTTTCATCCCTTTGCGTGTTCGATTGGATTTAATCATTTTACCGTTTTGAATCACATGGAATAATAAACCGCCCGTTAACGGAACAGCCTCTTTTAACAAAACATCCACCTGTTGCCCGATGGCAAAAATACGTTTTGTCGAACGGCCTTTCAGTTGGTTTAACCGGTCATCAAACACATAATAATCATCCGCCAAAGATGAAATCGGAATCAAACCGTCCGCGCCATACTCATCCAAACGAACAAATAACCCGAAAGCGGTTACCGATGAAATTCGAGCCGTAAATTTTTCTCCGACACGGTTTGCCAAATAAGACGCAACATACCTGTCCAGCGCATCTTGTTCCGCTGCGGCCGATTGACGTTCCGTTGCAGAGATGTGTTCCGCAATTTTAGGGAAAGCCGCCGCTTCTTCGTCCGCCAAAGCACCCTCACCTAATTTCAATCCTTTAATCAACGCCCGATGAATCAACACATCCGCATATCGGCGAATAGGCGATGTAAAGTGGCCGTATTTATCCAAAGCCAGCCCGAAATGGCCGATGTTTTCCGGACTGTATTCAGCCTGTGATTGACTGCGCAAAACCATTTCATGGATACCGGGTGCATTTGATTGATGCGCCGCCTCTTTTAAAATCTGATTAAAATCAGCCGGTGTCGGGTTCGCTTTTATGTGCTTATTCAATCCTTGTTCAGACAAAAATGTCTTTAACTCTTCCATTTTTTCTTGAGACGGCCGGTCATGAATCCGGTACATTGTCGGCAACTTTAAATCTTCCAACGTTTGAGCCGCCGCTACGTTCGCCAAAATCATCAATTCTTCAATCATTTTGTGACTAGCAAACCGTTCTCGTTCTTTAATCGCCGTTACCTGTCCTTTGTCATTTAAAATGACTTGCAATTCCGGCACGTCTAATTCCAACACGCCCCGACGTAAACGCGCTTTTAACAACGATTCATATGCTCCTTTTAACCCATCCATTTGATGTTCAAGCCCTTGAATACGCCGAACTCCGTTAAAATCAGCTTCCACATCATCATACGTTAACCGTGCTTTAGACCGAATCATCGCCCGCATAAAACGATGTTTTAATTTGTGTCCTTCTTTATCAATCCAAATTTCAGCCACCATTGCCGGTCGGTCTTCATTCGGATTTAAAGAGCATAACCCATTTGACAATTCTTCAGGCAACATCGGTAACACACGATCCGGAAAATAAGTCGAATTTCCCCGTTCAAAAGCATCGCTGTCTAACGCCGTTCCGAAACGCACGAAATACGCCACATCAGCGATAGCAACATAAATATGCCAACCGCTTTTGTTTTTCGAATGAACATCCGGTTCGGCAAAAACCGCATCATCAAAATCCCGCGCATCCGCTCCATCAACCGTAACAAACGGCACCTCCCTTAAATCCGTCCGATTTCCCAAGTCCGGCAGTTTAGCGGCTTTGGCCTGCTTTAATCCCTGAACGGAAAAAGCAACCGGTAAATGATGCGCGAAAATTGAAATCAAACTGGCGGCATGCGGATCGGTTGACTTCCCGATTTTACGAATAAAATGCGCAACCGGCCGGCGTTTGCGAAGCTCCGGAATTTCCACAATCACCAAGTCATTCGGCTTTAATTCCGGAAAAGATGAATCCAACTCAAAAGCTTCTTTAAACCGTCGGTCAACGGATACGATTTTTCCTTCAAAAAACACGCCGACCATTTGATTAGGCGCTCCGGTTACCCGGCGCAATGCTTCCCCCTCATACAAGTGCGCATGAATAGGTTTGACACGGACAATGATAATATCTCCTACGCCGGGCGGCGGTTTTAATTTCCCTTTAGAGCTGATTAAAATCTGCGGCGGAGGTCCTTCTTCATTCCAAGAAACCGGCCGCCCCACCAACTCGCCATCGCTGTCAATTCCTGTAATTTCGACGGAAACTCTTTCCGGTAAATGCCCTTTTGTCGTAAAAGACCGACCTTGCCGAACAATCAATCCCTGATGTTCGATTTCGCTTAACAAATGTTTTAAGTAAGCACGGTCATCGCCTTTAATTTTAAAATGACGCGCAATATCCCTTTTATTTACCTCTCCGGACTGTTTATTCAAAAAGTCCGTTAATTCCTGCATTGTCGGCAAGTGTGTTTCTTTTTTCATATCTATCTCCTTATCATAAGATAGCGTTTCTTTGCCTGAAAAAACAAGTCCTAAAATAAAAGGCCCCGTTATCGGAGCCTTTTTTATTAATTATTTTCCGGTTTCATGTAAATCGAAAACGTTTGTTCAATCAACGGCATGTTAACTGACACACCTGCTTTGTTGGAATAATACACAAGCGTTTCTTCAATCAAACCGCTGGTAATTGCATTATTTAAATCCTGCACCACCGTTTTCAAACTGATTTCATCCTGTGCCGCATCCGGCATGCGAACGTCTTCGACTTCAGCCAACACAAAGCCTTCATTCAACGGCATCAAAACCGGTTTATTCGTTTCGGCACGGAATAAATCATCACCGATTTGCGGCGGTAAACTTTGCAAATCCCCGCGTTTGATGTCTTTTAATTCTTGTACTTTTAACCCGCTGAACAAAGCAACCGTTTTCAAGGAATCGCCTTTTTGAGCGCGAGCATACAAATCATCCGCATAGCTTTGAACTTGTTTTTCTTGTTTGTCTTTAATCCATTCGGCCGTTAAAACATCCTGAACTGCATCAAAAGACTTTAACATTCTGGGTTCAATTTCATCCACGCGAACAGCCAAATAACCATCGCCTTCGTCAATCAATGCGCTGACTTCGTTTTGAGGCAACATAAAGGCAGACTGCACGGCCGCCGGATTATTAAGAGGACTGTTTTTCCCGGTTTTATCCAACCCGGACGCATCCGTCACAAGACCGGTTTCAACCGGCAACAGCAAAGCCGCCGCAGCTGCTTCCAACGTTTCTCCCGCCCCGATACGCGTATCAAATTCTTTGCTTTTTTGATACATCAAATCATACGTTTTTTCGGCCTTTGCCTTTTGAATCAAGTCTTCTTTCACATCCGCCAACTGAACCGTTTTAGCCGCCTCAATATCCTTAACCCACAAAATATGGTACCCGACGGGGCTTTCCACCGGACCGATAACAGCGCCTTTTTGTGCATCAAACATCGGCATAGACAATTCGGCCAAAACACTGTCTTTTGTCAACCATCCCAAGTCCGTTTCTTCCGGGCTTTGGCCGGCCTGAGCCGCAACCGTATCAAAATTCGCAGCCGTCAGTCCGTTCATTAATTCAGTGGCTTTCGCTTCGTCAGAAACCAAAATTTGCGCAACTTGCCGCCGTTCGGGTGTTGATAACGATTCCTTTGTTTCGTCAAACAGTGTTTGGATTTCTTCATCTGAAACAACAATACTTTCGGCAACGGTTTGCGGCGTAATCCGCACAACCGACACCGTCCGATATTCCGGTGCGTACAAATCATCTTGCATGGCATCGTAATAATCCCGCAAATCTTCTTCAGTCGGCTTTTCACTGATTTTAACCGATTCCGGCCCAATCAGTAAAACAGACATATCCCGTGCTTCGTTTTCATAGGCATACATTTTATCCCGCAACAAAGGCGGCACGGCAACAACAGCCTGAATCGCATCAAACACATGTTTTTGTGCCAACTCTTGCCGCAAATTTGCCGTAAAACCGGCTTCGCTTAAATTCAACTGCCGCAAATAAGCATCAAACAACGCCCGGTCAAACTGTCCCATCATTGTTTGAAAAGCCGCATTGTTCACAATATAATTGCGCACGGAATCATTGGAGGCAATTGTTTCCAAATCTTCGGTCATAACCCATTTCAACCGGTCTGATACTTGTTTTTGAACCGTGCTGTTCAATAATCCCATTTGAATCGCTTCGGCCGGAGATAAATACCGTCCCGGCATCATCGCCCGCGCACGGGTTAATTCTTGATTGAAAGCATTTTGCAAATCCTGTGTTCGCACCGCATCGGAACCGACTTTGATAGCAACGTCTTGTTTTCCCCACATGCTGGTCATGCTGCCCAATCCGAAAACGGACATCATGCTGATGGCCAAAAGTCCCAACAAAATTTTAGCCGGCCAACTTTCACTTAATTTGCGGAAAAATATAATCATGTCATTTACCCTTTTGTTAATCGTTTCTATGTGTTCAACAGCATATCAGATTTCTGTTTTTTATCAACAGAAATTATAATTCTTTTTTCAAAACCAGCGCATCTTCCCGGCCGTTTTTAGTTTCATAATAACCACGACGCCGATTCATTTCCTCAAAGCCGTTTCGAGCATACAAGTGACGTGCCGGCAAGTTAGATGCGCGCACATCCAAAAAGAAATGGCGAATATGCTTTTCTTTCAAATACGTTTCCATCTTTTGCAGCAAAGCCGTTGCGATGCCTTGCCGCCGACAATCCGGATGCACGCACAAGGTTAAAATTTCGGCTTCATCCGAAACGACCGTACACAAAATAAATCCGGCTTCGTTGATAAAACCGACTGTTGTCGGTAAATCCAGAAAAGCCCGGAAAGCCTCTTCTGTCCACGATGTCTCAAATGACATGGCATGCAAAGAAGCCATCAAGGGCGCATACGCTTTTGTCGTTAAATCAAAGCGTAACATCGGCATCCCTTAAATAAAGCGGATCCGCCGGCATCGGATTATCCAGCCGAGAAAGTGCTACTTTACCGACAGAAACGGCAACCGGTGAAATTTTTTGAATAATCGGGCAACCGATTTCTTCGGATAGCTTCAACGCACCGGATCCTACCGCCGTAAAAGGCAACTTTTGTTGTAGCTGTTCAGCCGACTGCACCGCCGGTGCCGAACACGCTTTTGCATTTTCATCAAAGAACTGAACATAAAAATCATCTCGTTTGGTGTCTAAAACCACCGCAACGGGTTTATGAATTCCAAAGACGACGCTTTCGAAACACGTCACACCGTAAACGGGGATTTTCAAAGCCAACCCGAATGCCCGAGCTGCTGCCAGCCCAACGCGAACGCCGGTAAACGACCCCGGCCCGACGCTGACGGCAATCCCGTCAATTTCTTTCAATGTCATTTGCGCACTTTCCATTAATCGCGCAATTATCGGCATCAAATTTTCTGCATGGCCTCGTTCCATATCTTCCTGCACAAAGCCCCAAACGCGGTCTTCATCCAACAACGCAACCGACACCATATTTGCCGACGTATCCAATGCAAGTAAAAGCATATTATTCTCCTTTGCTTTCCTTACATATCACTTTTAACGGTCAGGTGCAATTATTTTTAAACAGAAGCCAGAATTGTTAAAAAGAATAAACAGACAATCAAAACAAGCCCGGCACGAACAGACACCAAATCTTTTTCTTTAAAATAATGATTGAATAAAATAATCCACAACGGAGAGGTCAACGACAAAGCATTGACATAGCCTGTGTTGGGCGTATAGGCCAAAGAAATGCTTTTGGCAATAATCAAGGCGGTACTGAATAAAATAAGCATAAAGCTCGCCTGCACCACTTTGGGTGCAAAGACTTCTTTAATCAGGCGATTTTTGGTAATTCGGCCTTGTGAAGCATAAATATACAAATTATAAAGGCCGCTGATAAACATCGAATAAACCAAATAATAGCCGATACCGGTTTCCAATTGATGGCGTAGCATAATTTCTTTATTGACCGTGCTCATCAACGACCAAACAACAACCGCCGGCATCATAAACTTAATCAATTGCTTTGAAAACGGATCTTTAATAATGAACAGATAGCTGGCGATTGTTCCGGATAAAGCAGCGATAATACCTGCCAAAATCCAAGGCCTTTGCCACAAAGTCAGAAAATCCGCCGGATGCAAAATCCACCACAGGATTGTGGAAATAACGATGGAAAAGACCAATGTCCGAGACGTTCCTCCTGCTCCGAACCGAGCAGAAGCAATAAAGACACGCGAGTCAAAATACCCGATAAACAAGCCTTGAACCGTTAACAAAAGAAAATAAATCGGGTCAAAATAAAACGGTTCCACGAAAATAATGGGAAATGTCACCAACATAATCCCGAAACCGCGCCACATGCCTAAAATATAGCCGTCCAGTTTATATTTTTGGTTGATGTAGGTATAAAAGCTCATAAATAGGCCGTAAAACAAGCCCGTGATGACCCATGTCATTTTTCTTTCCCCCTTTCAATAAATAGGGGAGCCGCTTTTAAAAATCAACTCAAAAGGGACCGAACAGACAAAATCAATATCAAATGCAACGGAAAGTACACATAAAACAGCCACCAAGTTTTAATCAGGCGGGGATAACGGGCAGACATATCGACATGAAGCAAGAAAAGTGTTGTTATCAAGCTGACCAACCCATATCCGATATGGGCGTCCAAATTAATCAAAAAGCTGAAAATCAATAACGGAAAAATCCAGACGCGGGCATCGTAACGAAAATAAGCATAAAAACAGAGCAGATAAAAGTATCCCGGGATGAAATAAGAGGCAAACAAAGATAAAAACCCCATGAATACCAAAATTATTCCGCCAAAGATTCCGCCGATGATTTTATTCATATTTTCCCGGCGAATTTCATCCCATCCCCACAAGGTCAAAACGGGAAACAAAAACGTAAAAAAGATATTCAGCCGATGATACGGTTGCAAAAAGAACAAAACAACCGCCGTCAAAATACCGAAAAACAATAACCGATTAACGTATTTTTCATAAATTTGTTTTTGACATAAATGATACATTAATAAAAAGGCAAAAATGGGAAAAGCCGTTCGACCGATGAACATCCGTTGATAAACGGCTCCGGGTACCGGCAAATACTCGGCCACATGATCAACTGTCATTGCAATCAATGCATAAATTTTCAGTTTATCCGGGTTGATTTGAATTTTTTTCATCTGAAATCCTTTTTTAAAAGCCTACAAGAAACTTTAAAAAAAGTATAGCGTTTTTATAAAATACTGTTAAAATAGACACACTTTAAAAAGCGGGAGGTTTTTTATGCATGTACTTGTTATCGGCGGTGCCGGTTATATCGGCAGCCACGTTGTCAAAGCTCTGTTAGATCAAAAAGCAACCGTCACTGTGTTTGACAATTTGTCAACAGGGCAAGAAATAAATTTATTCCCCGATGCTTCTTTCATTAAGGGTGATATTTTAGACAAAGATGCCGTTATCCGAGCGCTGCGTTCAAACGTCAATGCCGTTATTTTGCTGGCGGGCAAAAAAGCCGTCGGCGAATCAATGGAAAATCCGGCGCTTTATGCTCAAAATAACATCACCGGCATGTTAAACGTATTAAACGCTATGCTGGAAACACATGTAAACAACTTTGTTTTTTCTTCTTCGGCGGCTGTTTACGGGACACCGCAATACTTGCCGATTGATGAAAAACATCCCCTCAATCCGATGAGTTTTTACGGCTTTACCAAGCTTGAAACCGAACGGTTTTTAAAATGGTATCATGAATTAAAGGGATTAAATTTCATGGCGCTTCGGTATTTTAATGCGGTTGGTTATGACGAAACCGGTGCTGTTAAAGGGCTGGAGCAAAATCCGCAAAATCTGTTGCCGATTATTATGGAAGTTGCCTGTGGAAAACGAGAAAGCTTGAACATTTTCGGGAACGATTATGACACGCCGGACGGAACTTGTATTCGTGATTATATTCATGTAACGGATTTAGCCGATGCGCATGTCAAAGCCATTCAACATTTGATGGACGGCAAAGAAAGTATGTCCTTAAATTTAGGAACGGAAAAAGGATTAAGCGTTCTTGAAATGGTTAAAGAAACGGAAAAAGTCATTCAAAAACCGGTTGCTTATCAATTTGCGCCCAGACGGCCGGGAGATCCCGCGATTGTTACCGCCTCTGCAGCACTGGCGAAATCTGTTTTGGGCTGGTCGGCAACACACAGTTCACTGGAAAATATTATCGCCAGCACATGGGCTGTTTATAACAACCGAATTTAAAACGATTTGATGCCCCAAAAGAAAGGGCCGAAAAAATCGGCCCTTTCGTTTTTTTATCAGCTATCACCTGTTTCGATGCGCTCTGTTCGCTACGCTGACAGATATGTCGTTTCCACGTGCATATTCCCCGGACAGAGTGTAGGCCGATTCTCTGTTGTCTTTTTCTTCTAAACCGGACAACGTCTGCGTTAAATGCGGCGCTTCCGTTTTTTCACTCGCTTCTTTCAACCGTTTTCGCATGCCCTCATTTGTGGCATAATCCAATGCCGTTTCACCATCCTCATTCTTTGCATTCACATCGGCGCCTTTTTCAATCAGCATCTGAGCCACATCCGCACGACCGTACATACATGCCACCATCAACGCCGTTTCACCATTCCCCTTCCTTGCCTCGATATCCGCACCTTTTTCAATCAATAACTTGGCAACGTTCGTATAACCTTGCTGACACGCTATCATCAACGGCGTTCTGCCATTTCTATCCTTTGCTTCAATATCCGCACCTTTTTCAATCAATAACTCAACCATTTCTATACGAGCTTCATCTCTATGAATACCATATCCACACGCCAACAACAATGCCGTATTACCATCCTCATTTTTTGCATTCACATCGACATCCCGCTTCATTAAATTTTCAACTTGCTCTCGTGAAACATTACCCCACTCTAAATTTAATAATTCTTTTGTCGCATTATTTACCGCCCACTCATCGGCTCCGTTTTTAACCAGCATCTTTGCAATGTCTGGATGTCCATAACGATTCGCCATCATCAACGCCGTGTTACCGGAGTTATCCCTCGCATTGACATTGATACCATGTTCGATCAGCTCCTTTACAATATCTGTATGTCCACAAACACTTGCTATCATCAACGCCGTTCTACCGCAGACATCCTTTGCATCGACACTGGCATTATGTTCGATCAGCATCTTTGCAATATCTAGCTCTCCATCCTCACATGCCTTCATCAACGCCGTTTCACCGAAGTCATTCCTTACATTGACATTGGCATCATGTTCGATCAGCATCTTTGCAATATCTGGATGTCCCCCAAAACTTGCCGTCATCAACGCCGTTTCACCGTAGTCACTCTTTGCATTGACACGGGCATCATGTTCGATCAGCATCTTTACAATATCTGTATGTCCACAAACACTTGCCTTCATCAACGCCGTTTCACCGAAGTCATTCCTTACATTGACATTGGCATCA